>JAGOBZ010000535.1 GCA_017999015.1 Kiritimatiellia bacterium | reverse complement strand
AGGTCCATTGCGCGTCGGGTGTCGCGGCGCTGACATCCGCGACCGTGTCGCCATTGAAATCCCATGCGTACAGGACGAGGGTCTGCCCCGGATCAGGATCGCTGGAGGCCGCGCCCGTGAAACTGATAGGCGAGTCCTCTTCGCCCGCATACGGCCCGCCCGGCCCGGCGACCGGCTGACGGTTCGCCACAATCACAACGCTCGCCTCAGCCCATTCTGAGGTCAGGCTCACGCTGCCGTTGAAGAGACCGTCGTCGAGCACGCGCAAGCGGATGGCGTATGTGCCGGGCGTCGCCCACGACCACGTGGCCGTGGGGGTGGCGGAAGCGACGTCCACGGTGCCGTCTAAGGTGAAGTCCCACTGGTACTCGGTGATGCCGCTGTGCATGTTGGGCTGGTTGTCGAGGTCATAGGACCCGCTGCCGTCAACCGTCACGGCGAGGTTGGTCAGCCCAAGATAAGGCCCGCCCGCCACGGCGAACGGCGCGAACGGGGAGTCGCCGATTTGAATTACGACTGAGGCCGTGGCCTGTTTGGGAGATGCGGCGTCATCCGTGACGCGCAGGGTGACTGTGATGTTGGTGGCCGGATCAGACACGCCGGGGGTAGGATCGGGCAGGGTGAACACCGCATTCGTGTCCGCCGGATCAGCACTCTCGAAGTCAAACGTGCCGTCGCCGTCGAAGTCCCATTCATAACGCACGATGTCGCGTGACGGGTCGGCATGGCGCGAGAGATCCGCGGCGAGGGTCAACGGCAAGCCGTACGACCAGTAACGCGGCGCGGTGATCACGGGTTGCGGCAAGAGGGCGACGGGTGCGCCTGATAGCATATCCACGGCCAGGGCGGTGGACAGCGCGTAATTCAGGTAACCGCTGTTGCCGGGGTTGTGGTAACCGTACCAACGGCCGCTGGCTTCTTGTTCGGCCAGCAACTTCTGACGGAGCCCCGTCGTGGGATCGTTGAACCAGTCGCGTCCGGAGTGCCACAGCGTCGTGATCGGCTGCGGCGCCGCTTCGCGCAGGACAGCGCTCAAGCCCCAGAGCATCATGTAGGATTTGTCGTTATTGCTAAGCGGCCAAGGCTGGTCGTCGAGCCAACGTTCAGCCTCGCGCCAGAAGGGCTGCGTGCGATCAAAGGCGTGGAGACGGGCAAAATGCAAGCCACCGACCGTCGCGGACCAGAAGTCGTAGCTGTCCTGCGGATAGGGATACGCATTGCCGAATGATCCGTTGGGCCGCACCTGACGGTTCAGCCAGATCAGGTTTTCGGTTTTGAGGCTGTCCGGTGTCATCACACCCAATTCACGCTGCGCCGAACGCAACGCAAGGGCGAGATGCATGCCGACCGCCATGTCGCCGTAACTGGTGGTCCAACGGTTCCAAGAGCCGCGGTAGGCGGTATCCGTGCGCTGACGCGCGACCAGGGTGTCGGCCAGGTCGGCCGCAAGGTCGGCGAAATGGCGGTGTTTGACTCCGGGCACACCCGTGCCCGCCATTGCGAAATGGCGCTGTGCACGGGACAGCGTGTCGATGATGCGCGACACCGTGACGTCCGGGTATTCGCCGTCCGGCGTCTTGAGCCCGATACCGTTGTTGTTGCTGTCCGCTGGCCCTGAAACGGCGACCGTCGCCAGTTTGGCGAAGAGCCAGTCGTAACCGAGCCGAACGGTCTCGACATACGGGTTGTCCGCCGCGTTTCCGTCCAGCCGGTGTCCGTTTTTCTGGAAGGCGTTGATGCAGGCTCCGACCGTTTCGACACCGCGCCAGTCGGTGTACATGCTGGTCCATTGGCCGGTGCTCTTGTTCTGGTCCTTGTGCAGCCACCAGAGCGCCAGATCGAGCGCCAGGTCGGTTCGGGCCGCGGGCGTGTCTTCAACCAGCGCCACCGTGTAAGTGGCTTCACCGACATTGTCTGCGGCGTCCCAAACCCGCAGTGTGGCGGTGAACGTTTGGCCCGGAGTCCCCGTATACGTGTGCGCGGACTCAATCTTGTTGCGGTCGCTGACGGTGGTGACGCTGTTGCTGGTGCCGTCGCCGTAGAGCCATTGGCAGCGCAGCGTGCCGCTGTCGCGCGCGACACCCTTGAGCAGATGCGGCATCCCGGAAATCGCAGGGTGGGGGGCCGAAGGGTCGCCCTGGTAGAAGGGAATCACCACCTGCGGCGCGCGGTTGGCGGAGACGGTAACGTCCACGCCGTTGGTGTCCGCCTGCCCGGCCCCGTCCATGACGACCAGGCGTACGGCATAGGTGCCGGCGTTGGCGTACAGGTAGGACGGGTTCACGCCGACCGCATCAATGTCGTTGGCCGCGTTGCCGTCAGAGTCGGAGTCCGTCGCGGTATCCATGTCCCAGAAGTAGGAGACGATGCCTTGCTGCACGCCGGGGGCCGCGTTGTCGGAAGATTGCGCGGCGTCGAAATAAACCGGTGGCCCGCCGGCGCCGCCGGTGGTCGGGATGCCGGGATTGGCGGTCGGAGGCGTGGCGGCTGCCACCGTGACCGGCATGGACGTGGCGGTAGAATCGCGGCCGGCCGCGTCGGACACCACAAGGGTCGCGGTATAGGTGCCGTTGGAG
>JAGOBZ010000534.1 GCA_017999015.1 Kiritimatiellia bacterium | reverse complement strand
CCGCCTCTGAAGGCCACCCGGTCTTGATCGATAAGTTTTTGGAGGATGCGATCGAAGTCGACGTCGACTGCATTTCTGATGGAGAGATTCAAGTCTTGGGTGCCATCATGGAGCATGTCGAAAAAGCCGGCATCCACTCCGGCGACAGCGCGTGCAGCATTCCTCCCCGCAGCCTCTCGCCGGCAGTCTGCGACGAAATCCGGCGGTATACGCACGCCCTTGCGAAAGAGCTGAAGGTGATCGGACTGATGAATGTCCAATATGCCGTCCAGCACGAGACCGTCTACATTCTCGAGGTCAACCCGCGCGCCTCCCGCACCATCCCCTATGTCAGCAAGGCGATCGGCGTTCCGCTGGCACGCCTTGCGGCCTTGGTCATGGCCGGTCGCTCGCTCAAGCAGCTCGGCTTCACGAAGGAGGTCGAGGTTCGCCATTTTGCCTTCAAAGAGGCCGTGCTCCCGTTCAACCGTTTTCCGGGATGCGATGTGCTCCTCTCGCCGGAGATGCATTCGACCGGCGAAGTGATGGGCATCGACCCCGACCCCGGTATGGCCTATGTCAAGAGTCAGCTCGCGGCCGGCAACCCCTTGCCGCAAACCGGCAGCGTTTTCTTGAGCGTGGCCGACCACGACAAGCCAGACGCCGTCGCCATGGCGCGTGAACTCACCGGCCTCGGTTACACCCTCTATGCCACGCGCGGCACCGCCACGGCCCTGCGCGACGCCGGCATCCCGGCGCGCGCGGTCTTCCGCATCTCGGACGGACGTCCCAACGCCCTCGATCTGATCGCCGACAACGATATCCAGTGGATCGTGAACGTTCCGACCGGCGCCAAGCCCGCACAGGACGAGATTCGCATGCGCACCGAGGCCATCCGGCGCGGCTTGCCCATAACAACGACGGTGCGCGGCCTGCAATCCGCCGTCGAAGGCATCAAGCGCCTCCGCACCCTGAAGCGTTGCGAAATCCTCTCGCTTCAGGAGTACAACCGCAAAACCGCTCTCCCGATCACCCTATGAAAAACTGGAAACAACAACGCGAGAAGAAAGCGTATCTGGCCCTTGAAGACGGAACGGTTTATCGGGCCTGGTCGTTCGGCGCCCCCGTCGACCGGCTCGGCGAAGTGGTCTTCAACACCGGCATGACCGGCTATCAGGAGATCCTGACCGACCCCTCCTACGCCGGACAGCTCGTCACTCTGACGGCGCCTGAGATCGGCAACACCGGCTTCAACACTGCGGATTTCGAATCCTCGCGGATCCACGCCGAAGGCTTGATTGTCCACCGCTGCAATGCCCCCAGCAACTGGCGCGCCGAGCAAAGCCTTGCGGACGCCCTGATCGCGTCAGGCGTCCCCGGCCTTGCCGGCATCGACACCCGCGCCCTCACAATCCGCCTGCGCAATAGCGGGACCCTCAAGGGATTTCTCTGCGCGACCGGATCTGTCACGGCGGATGAAGGCGTCTCCCGCGCACGCGCATGGTCCGGGCTCGACAATCAGGATTACGCGCAGAAAGTGTCCACCCGTGACGCCTACCTCTTTGACCCGGCCGACACCCTCTCGGCCTCTTGGGGCATCGCCGACTCCCCGCTGCCTGAAGCCGACATCCCGGTCGTCGCGATCGATTACGGCTTGAAGCGCAACATCCTGCGCCGTCTGCGCCAGGAAGGCATGCGGGTGACGGTGGTGCCGGCCCGCACCACGGCGGCAGAGGTGCTCGCGTTGAACCCGGCCGGGGTCTTCCTCTCCAACGGCCCGGCCGATCCGGCCGCGCTCACCTATGCGATCGAGACCATCCGCGGTCTGATCGGCAAAGTGCCGATGATGGGCATCTGCCTCGGCCACCAGTTGCTCGGCTGGGCCTACGGCGGCCGGACCTGCCGGCTGAAATTCGGCCACCACGGCTGCAACCACCCGGTCAAGGAACTCGCCTCCGGCAAGGTCGAGATCACCTCGCAAAACCACAACTTCATGGTGGACATGGATTCGCTGGACCGCGCACAGGTCGAGGTCACGCACATCAACCTGAACGATAATACGGTCGAGGGCATGCGCCACCTGCATGAACCGGTCTTCTCGGTGCAGTACCATCCGGAAGCGGCACCGGGACCGCATGACTCACGCTACGTGTTCAACCACTTCAAGAAGCTGATCCTCAGCGCGTGATATCCTAACTACGGGAGTTTCGGCTCTGTTACTTCGGGCAAGACCTTCAGCAGGCGCACAGTTTCCGGCGGCAGCTCCAAGGCGAGCGCACCGCCCGCGATCTCGACCTTTGTTCCGGCTACGAGTTCCTCAAAACGGGTCGCCGCCGTCTTCACCCTGATCACGGCCTTCACCGTCCAGCCCCTTTGGAAACGGTTCGGGATAGCGCGCATCGAAAAGTTCAGGTGCGATTTTCGCGCGGAAATCGTTCATCGCGCCCGGCCCGCCGATACCCGGTAAAAACCTTTCACAATGTTTCAAACGGGCTACGCACGCCGATGCCGGTATACTTGGCCGTGTGCAGGTAGATTTCCGTTGTGGATATGTCCGCATGCCCCAGCAGATCCTGGACGTCGCGGATGCCGACGCC
>JAGOBZ010000533.1 GCA_017999015.1 Kiritimatiellia bacterium | reverse complement strand
ACCGGCTACGGCCCGCTGCCCGAGTGCGGTGACAAGCCGCAGAGCGACACCGCGACGTGGATCGTGATTGTCGGCCTGAATCTCGTGTGGGCTGTGCCTCTGATCCTGTGGGCCATCAAGGCTCGCACCTGACAAGTTTCACGCGGCGCGTTGGTCTTCATCCCTCCTGACTCCCAACCTTTGACCTTCGCAGCCTTTCAGGCAGCCGCTTTTTCTTCAACCCCTCCAACTGGAGACGACATGAACGCTCTGACGAAAGCCGAATCCGGCGCGATGGCGCTGGGCGAGGCCGAACTGATCGACGTGCTGGGGTCGAGCCTCTACCCTGGCGCGGCCGGCAATTCGATCCGCATGGTCCTGGGCTACTGCAAGGCCACGGGCCTGGATCCGATGCAGAAGCCGGTGCACATCGTGCCCATGTGGGACCGCAAGGCCGGGCAAATGCGTGACGTGGTGATGCCCGGCATCGGCCTGTACCGCACGCAGGCCAGCCGATCCAACCAGATGGCCGGCATCAGCGAACCCGAGTTCGGGCCGATGCTCACGCAGACCATTGGCGGGCAAGAGATCACCTTCCCGGAATGGTGCCGCGTGACTGTCAGCCGCCTGATGCCGAACGGGTCGACGGCCAAGTTCACGGCGGTCGAATACTGGATCGAGAACTACGCGGTTGCTGGCGGCAAGGAAAAGAGCGTTGCCCCGAATGCCATGTGGACGCGCCGGCCGCGCGGGCAGATCGCGAAGTGCGCCGAGGCCCAGGCCCTGCGCAAGGCGTTCCCGGAGATCGGCGCCGCGCCGACCGCCGAGGAAATGGAGGGCCGGACGATCGACGTGGAAGCTGTCGAAGTGCCGCGCACACCGCCGCCACCGCCCGCCGCGCCGCCGTCGTGGCCCGAGGAAGCCTTCGCCGCGCAGCTCGTGCGCTGGTCGAAGGCTATTCAAGCCGGGCTGAAGACCGCGGACGACATCGTGGCCATGGCGCGCACCAAGGGCGCACTGACGGCCGAGCAAGAGGCGCGTATCCGCGCCGTCACCAAGGTGGAAACGGAGGCCGCCGAATGAATAAGATCATCGACATTCCCGGCGGGCAGGGCTCGCAGGCTTGGCACGAGCATCGCCGCACGCACTTCAACGCCAGCGACGCGCCGGCCATGATGGGCGTGAGCCCGTACAAGACGCGCTCGCAGCTGCTGCGCGAGACGCACACCGGTCTGACGGCCGAGGTCAGCGCGGCCACGCAGCGGCTGTTTGACAGCGGCCACCGGTTCGAGGCTCTGGCCCGGCCGCTGGCGGAGGCCATCGTCGGCGAAGACCTGTACCCGATCACTGTGACGAACGGTCGCCACTCGGCATCCCTGGACGGCGCCACGCTGGAAGGTGATGTCTCGTTCGAGCACAAGCGCATGAACGACGCCCTGCGCGACGTGCTGCCGGTCGGCGACATCGGCGGCCCTGGCATTGGCGTCGCGCTGCCGCTGCACTACCGCGTGCAGCTGGCGCATCAGCATTACTGTTCTGGCGCCAAGCGCACGCTGTTCATGGCGTCGAACTGGACGGACGACGGCACGCTGATCGAGTCGCGCGCCTGCTGGTTCGAGCCGGACGCCGCGCTGATCGAGCAAGTCCTGGCCGGATGGGAGCAGTTCGCCGCCGACCTGGCCGCCTACGTGCCGCCCGAGTCCGCGCCGGCCGCCGTCGCCGCGCCGGTGGAGAACCTGCCGGCCGTGTCCGTGCGGATGGACGGATCCCTCGCGGTGCAGTCCAACCTGCCGGCCTTCGGCGAGGCCTTGCGCGCATTCGTCTCGAAGATCCCGGCAAAGCCGACGACCGATCAGGAATTTGCCGACACCGAGGCCGCGTGCAAGGCGCTGAAGAAGGCGGAAGAGGCCCTCGAAGCCGCCGAGTCCGGGGCACTGGCGTCGATGGCCGACGTCGAGGCGATGCGGCGCATGGTGGCCGACTTCCGCGACTTGGCTCGCAAGACCCGGCTCGCCAGCGAGAAGATCGTGACGGCGCGCAAGGCCGAGATCCGTGAGGCCGAAGTCGCCCGCGGCAAGCGTGCGCTCCTCGATCACCTGGGCTCGATCAATGCCCAGATGGGCGGTCCCTACGTCGGCGCCACGCTGACCCGTGGCGACTTCGCCGGCTGCATCAAGGGGCTGAAGACGCTTGACAGCCTGCGCGACAAGATCGACACCGAGTTGGCCGCCGCGAAGGCCGAGGCCAACCAGATCGCCGCGCGGGTGATGGCGAACTTGCAGACGATCAACGCCGCAAACATGCCGCCGCTGTTTGCCGACAAGCGCGAGCTGGTGATGAAGGATCCCGAGGCCGTGGCCGCCATCGTGGCGCAGCGCGTGGCCGAGGCGAGGGCCGCCGAGGAACGTCGCATGGAAGCGGAGCGCGAGCGCATCCGCGCCGAAGAGGCTGCGCCGCGCCTGGAGCGTGAGGCCCGCCAGCGCGAAGCCGCGGAGCATGCGCGCCTGGAGGCCGAGCGCCTGGCCGAGATGACCCAGGACGCGCCGAAGCCCGAGGACGATGCTCCGATTGACCCGCCGCCGGCCGCGCCGGCCCCCCAGG
>JAGOBZ010000532.1 GCA_017999015.1 Kiritimatiellia bacterium | reverse complement strand
TCGCCTGGGTGTGGTCCCAGCGCAACAAGCTCAAAGACCTCCTGAGTCCATTCGTTTCGCACGATGGAGACCGTGCGCTCGGCGCGTTCGTGGTCCGGCGCTTCGACAACGACCGTCACCTTGCCGGCCGGCAGGTCCTGGATGTTGAGCGGCGCGCCGGGGCCGGCCGTGCCCCGATTTTCGCCGTTCACGGAGACCGCAGCATCGGACACGTTGACGTTGACCTGCAGGTGGCCGGTGATGGGCACGGGCGGCGGGGGAGGGGGAGGGGTGACCACCGCCGGCGGCCGGGTTTCGCCCGTACCGGGACCAACGGCATACGCGCGCGCGAAGTAGAAATCGGACACCAGCGAGGTGTTTTCCCAGGGCACCTGCTTGTCGCCGGTGGCGGCCATGACCTCCCCGCGGACCCGCTTGAACACGTCCTCTACGCGCAATCCGGGTTCGCAGAGATACCGCAGCAGGCTGCCGGTGTAGACGCTGTGCTCGCCGGAGCCGGTGTCCTGCGCCACCTGGCCGGGCGCGGTCGCGTAGGCGATCAGCGTGCCGCGCGCGGCGTCCATGCTGGCGAGGCCCTGCGCGGCGGACCGGAACCGCCGCGCGAAGGGGTCGTTGCGGCAGGCGTCGAGGATGATAAGGTTCACGGCCGCGCCCGCGTTTTCCATCTTCGCCAGCACCAGCCCGGCGTTGAGGCAGCGGAACTTGGCCTCGTTCTCGGCCTCGATGCGCGCGTCCAACGGCACCAGGTAGTTCTGGCCCTCGACCTGGATTCCGTGGCCCGCGAAGTAGAACAGGGCCGCGCCCGCGCCGCGGATGCGCTCGCCGAACGCGCGCACGGACTCTTCCATTTGCTCGTGCGTGCAGTCCGTGTGCAGGGCGACGTCGAACCCGACGTTGCGCAGCGCTTCCGACACCGCCGTCGCGTCGTTCACGGGGTTCAAGAGCGGCGCATCGGCGTAGGCCGCATTGCCCATGACCAGCGCGTAGCGGCTGCCCGTATTCGGGTCCGACGCGCCGGAGCCGGGCGCCGGCGGGGCCGCCGTGCCCCCGCCGCCGCGGTAAGGCTGTACGGGGCTGGAGACCATGCCCTTGTAGTAAAGCGCGCCCAGTACGGCGGCCGCGGCGCAGCCCAGCGCGAGAGCGCCAATGAAGAGATTCAATCCCTTTTTGCGGGCAGGCATTCGCTTGCTCCGTTCCCGTTTCGGTGCATGTTACTGTTGCAGAGGCTCGTGGTCAATCACCAGCATGTGCAATTCGGGTTTGTCCAAGCCGCCTTCCTTTTCGAGCGTCGCTGCGGTGAGCGTGTCGCCGGCGCGCACGAGCAGTTCCGTCACGCGCTGCGGGCTTTCAATGGGCTTCTGGGCTGCAATGACGCACATGATTTCCTGGCCCGAGTTTTCGTCGAGCGTGTACCAGTCGTTTTCACCTTTGCCGGGCAGTTCCCAGGCATCGCCGGGATTCAGCCACAAACCCTTGGGCGCGTTTTCCGGAGGGAACAGGCAGACGACCCGCTCGGACGCGTTGCGCATGAGCACGTACGCGTAGCAGCCTCGCTTGGCCTCGAAACGCAGCCGCACCTTGTCGCCGGTGCGCAGCACGCGGATGGCGTCGCCGGCGTATTCCTTGCCGTCCTCGGACAACGCGCGGGCCGTGAAACGCACATCGAGGCAGCGCCTGCGCGCCTCGGTGGATTCGAGCAACTCGCGGCCTGCCTCCTGCTCCGCGCTCCCATGGACGCGGCGCACGAAGACGACGCGGCGGTTCTTGGGCCGCTCGGCTTCCGTGTTCGGCGCGACGGGCCTTTCCTCGCCCCAGCCGCGGGTTTCCAGCACTTCTTCGCGCACGCCGTGTTCCACGAGATACCCGCGCACGGCGGCGGCGCGGCCCGCGGACAGCCTCGCGTTGTGCTCTTCCGGGCCCAGGTCGCAGGTGTGGCCCTCGATCAGCAGCTTTTCCTGAGGCTGACCGTCGGGCGCGAGCACAAGGTCCCTGTCCTGCCCGAAGCCGAGTCCCTTGAGGGCGGTGGCCACTTCGTCAAGCTGACGCTCCGCTTCCGGGCGGAGCTTTGCGGAATCCAGGTCGAAGAGCACGGTAGTCAGGCCGATTTGCGACGAAGCCTCCGGCGAAGTGTAGCCGTCCTCCGCAACCGGCGCATCGATGACGAGGTCGCGGCCGAGCGCGTCCATGATATCCTCCGATTTGACGATGGGAGATTCCTGCGCCGTTGCCGCCGCGGCAAATGCGGCCGCGACAATGAGCATCGCGGCCGAAGCGCGCCATTCCTTGGTCCATGCCCTGTTCTTCATGTTCTGTCCTCCCTGTTGCGCGCTCGAACGGCGCTACGGGTTTGTGACTGCATAGGTCCTGTACAGCAGCGATGCCTCGCTGAAAGGCTGCTGGCCAAGCTGGTCGAAAGCAAGCGTGGACTTGGGGCGTACGCGCACGGCGCGGGCCAGCCCATCGAGAAAGGCCCCATTGCCGGCCCCGCCTCGCGTCCCGGGTTCCGGCACATCGGGCACATCCAGAGGCGTGTCCGTCAGGAACACCTTGAGATACTCATCGCCCAGCGGGGGCTCGACGACCACCTCGTAGTCCGCGTC
>JAGOBZ010000531.1 GCA_017999015.1 Kiritimatiellia bacterium | reverse complement strand
CCTTGAATGCGTAGTAGCTGGTGAGGGTGTTGATGCCGCCCCAGACGAGCCGGTTGCAGGTGCCGCGGATCTCGTCCTCGGTCACGACGCGGATAGGCCGCGTGTCGCCCTTCGGGCGGTAGCGCTGGCTGTGGTCGGAGACCTCGCACATCGTGTAGGTGCGGCCCTCCAGGTCGGCGACGCTGCCGATCAGGCGCGCGATGTGCCACGGCACATCGGCAGGCAGACTGGTGAGGCAGTCGATGCTGGGCGCGTCGAGCCGGCGCGCGCAGCGGAAGAAATCACCGTAGAGCGGCACATGGCTCACCAGGCTCTCTTCGGCCAGCAGGTGGCCGCCCGAAAGGATGTTGTGGCGGGCGCACCACGTTTGAATCTGTCCGAAAAAGTTTTCGGAGACCAGCTCGCCGACCGTGTTCCAGAAGTCGTAACGGGCGAGGGCGCCGGCCGGCCCCGCGTCGGCGACCAGCGCCGGCAGCAGCGGGCGCAGCGCACGGCCGCGGCGCTTGCGGAAGTCGCGCTCGAACGTGAGCGACCACGGCAGCACGCGGTAGGGCATCGGGCGGAACCAGAGGTTTTGCAGCGACGGTTCGTCCGTGAAGGTCGAGACAAAGTAGCTGCCGAGGTCCTGGCCCATCTTGGCCGCATAGCGGTCATGTGTGACTTCCAGGAAGCGCGCGGTCGGCTCGGGCGTCAGCAGGTCGATGCACGGCTTCTTGTAGGCCAGGCTGATGGCGGCATGGGTGCCCTCATAGATCAGGTCGTCGGTCATGACCGCCACGAACCACTCGCCATCCGGCGCCTGCCACGAGAGGTGACCGACCACGACCGACGCGGCGAGGTCAACCGTGCGGTCAAGCGCGAGCACGCCGTCGCGTCGCGGCACGGCCACCGCCGCGACCAGGCGGCCGGGCGGCAGCGACAGCGAAACGGCCGCGCCGCCGGTGACATTCGTTTCGGCGATCAGCAGGCCGCGCGCGGCCCATTCCGGGTGGCCGCGTAAGGTGAGGTCACCCGCGCTGCCCGAGGGATACCCGCGCTCGTCGTAGAGCCAGAGCGACATGCCGGAGGTCTTGGCCATCTGCACGCCGCGCAGAAAAGGCGGCCACTTGGTTTCATCCTCGACATAGCCGTCGAAGGAGACGTTGCCCGCGAAGCCGCCGAACCCCTGCGCGGCCAGCGTGAGCAGATGCTTGTCCTGTTCCTCCGGCTTGTTTTTCTGGCCGTGGATGATGCGCAGGATGCGGGTTGACGCGGGCGGCTCGGCAAAGCGTTCGTGCAGCGGCCGCTCTTCGGCCGGCTGCGGCGGCAGCGCGGTGAGGGGCGCTTCGGCCGAGCGTCCCGCCACGGCGGCGAGGACGGACAGCACGGCAATGGGAAGGAGGGATGTCTGCATGGTTGTCTTTCGTGTGTTTTTGTCTGCGCGGTCTCTCGCCAGGCGAGCGCAGGGGGTTGTCGACAGCGCGGACGGGGCCGTCCGCGCCCCCGGTGTCACTCGTCGGAGGCGCGTATGGGGTCGTCGTACGTTCCGATCTCGTCAAGCGGCAGCGCGCGGAAGGCCGACGCCGCGCCGGTGTCGGGTGCCGGCACCGTGGCGGCCGTCAGGTTGTCCCAGGTGTCGGTGCCTTTCGGCTTTCTGAAAGTGGGTTCCTCCGCATTCACAAACACGTTGCGCCAGACACTGTTGAGGTCGGCGCGCGTGCCGAGGTCGGCCAGTTCGGGATAGCGCCGCGAATAGGGGGGCTGGCGGACGTTCACATCGGTGAACATCAGCCGCTTGACCGTGTCGCGCGCCAAAAACTCCTCCCAGCGCTTCTGGCCCCACGGTGAGAAGCTGACGCCGTACCGGCAGTCGACGAACAGGTTGTTGTCGATGATGTTGTTGTGGCCTCCGTGGATCTGTACGCCGCCGAAATGGCCGTTCGACGTCCGTTCGAAGAGGTTGGCGTAAACCAGCAGGCCGCTGATCGCGTCATCGAAGCGGATGCCGGCCTGTCCGCACGGAACATGCTCGCCGCCGCCGATGTCGCGCCAGCGGTTGAAGCGGATCACCACGCCGCGGTACGAGGGATTGCCCCACATGTCGATGCCGCCTTGGTCATCCGACTCTTGGACCACATGGTGCACGTCGTTGAACTCGATCAGGTGGTCGTTGCCCTCGATGCGCATGGCGCTGGACGGCGCGTGGTGGAAGTGGTTGTGCGCGACGCGCGCGCCGCAGCCCTCCAGCAGCACGGCGGGGTTGTAGGTGCGGGAGCAGCGGCCGAAATGGTGGATCTCGTTGTTTTCGATCTGCACCTGTCCGGAGGTGAGGTTGCGGCGGTTGCCGCCGCCGACGTGGATGCCGGTGTGGCCCAGCGTGTGCAGCCGGTTGCCGTACAGCTTCAGGTTCGCGCTGTTCGGCGCGATGATCGCGCTGCCGCCCAGCCGGCGGATCACGCAGCCGGCGACGGTGGCGTTGACGCAGGCGTTGAGCACCAGCCCGTGCTGCTGGCCGTATTCAAAGGTCAACCCCTGGAAGACGACGTCACGCACTTGATCCGCCTGGATGAAGGGCTTGTCCCAGCGCGAAAGCACCAGCGTGATGAACCAAGGGTGGCGGGTCGG
>JAGOBZ010000530.1 GCA_017999015.1 Kiritimatiellia bacterium | reverse complement strand
CGCCGCTGGGAGCAAGCAGCGCGCCGATGACCGAGCGGCTGATATTCGGTTCCAGGGCACGGACCTCGTCCTGCGCGAGCACCCGTAGTCCCGGCACACCGTTGCGTTCGCCACGCAGCCGCAAGGCCTCGAGCGCGGCGAGATCGCGGTCGTCGAAAGCCGCCACGAGCGACGTGTTCCTGACAAACGGCACATCCAGTTCGCGGCACCAGGCTTCGAAGAGCACGTTGCCGCGCACATTGAACCGCGCCTTGGCCGATCCGGGCGCCGCATCATATCCCGCATGCACGATCGCGCTGTTGGCCTTGGTGCTGCCCTCCGCCACGTCGCCCGCCTGCTCCAACACACAGACCCGCAAAGCAAAGCGTGACACTTCACGCGCAACCGCGCATCCCACCACGCCCGCACCCACCACCAGCACATCTGACTCGTCTTGCATCATACCCTGTCTCATCCGTCTTCCGCCGTGTCCTTGCACATGGCGTCTTGTCTTACCTGCAGATCACTGTACTTTTTCTAACTGAGGCACAGCAATCGACAGGACAGGGTATTTTTTAAGGATTGTGACACTAGGGAAGCCTTTTGAAAGCTACCTCATTTCGGTGCGCGGTCCGTTTACTCAACAACAGCGGCCCGCAGGGCCTGCTGCCAGCCTCTATCGAGACGGCGGATCTCGGCTGTTTTCAGGGAGGGATCAAATCGATGATCCTCCTGCCACTGGCTGTCCAACTCCTCGGCGCCGGACCAATAGCCGACCGCAAGGCCGGCGAGATACGCGGCGCCCATCGCCCGCGCGGAAAACGCCTGGGACCGCCGCACCGGCTTGCCGAGAATGTCCGACTGAAAGCGCATCAGAAAATAATTCGCTGCGAATTCGCCGTCCACCCGCAGCTCCTTCACCGGAATCCGCGCGTCCGCCTCCATGGCCTTGATCACATCGCGCGTCTGGTACGCGATGCTCTCAAGCGCGGCGCGCGCGAGGTGGCCTGCTTTGCTTTCGCGCGTCAGCCCCGTCAGCGTGCCGCGCGCGTTCTGATTCCAGTACGGTGCGCCGAGCCCCGCAAATGCCGGCACGAAATAGATGCCGCCGTTATCCGGCACACTGCCGGCCAGCGCATCAATGTCGGCCGCTTGGCGCAGAAGGCCCAAACCGTCGCACAGCCACTGCACCGCCGCGCCGGCCGTAAAAATGCTGCCCTCCAGCGCGTACTCCGTCTTGCCGCCGATCGACCACGCCACCGTGGTCAGCAGATTGTGCCGCGACATGATCGGTTTGAGCCCGGTATGCATGACCAGAAAACAACCGGTTCCGTAGGTGTTTTT
The DNA here is from genome assembly GCA_017999015.1 of Kiritimatiellia bacterium. Lineage (GTDB taxonomy): Bacteria > Verrucomicrobiota > Kiritimatiellia > RFP12 > UBA1067 > DUPH01. The sequence continues at coordinate 1,281 of JAGOBZ010000530.1, read as the reverse complement.
CACCATCCCCGAGGTCACGCAGCGCTGACCGAACAGCGCCGCCTGCTGGTCGCCGGCCATCCCCGCGATCGGTACGCCTTCGGCGACAAAGGGCGGCCGTGTGACCCCGTACACCTCGCTGCACGAACGGATGCTCGGCAGCATGATCTCCGGGATGCCGAAAAAGGCGAGCAGCTCCCGGTCCCACGTGCCGGTGTGCAGATTGTAGAGCAGGGTCCTCGAGGCGTTGGTGGCGTCCGTCACGTGCACCTCGCCGCGCGTACAGTTCCACACCAGCCACGAATTGACCGTGCCGAACAGCAGTTGGCCGCTCTCCGCCAAGCGGCGTGCGCCCTTCACATGATCCAGGATCCATTTGATTTTGGTGGCTGAAAAATAGGAGTCCGGCACCAGCCCGGTTTTTGACTGGATCCAGGGCGTGTAGCCGTCACGCTTCAGCCGCTCGCAGAACTCATCGCTGCGCCGGTCCTGCCACAAGATCGCGGGATACACCGGCTGTCCGGTCTCGCGGTCCCAAACCAGTGTCGTCTCGCGCTGGCCGGTGATACCGACCGCCGCAAGATCCGCCGCGTTCACACCGGCCGCCGCGAGGGCCTCCGCCGCCACGCCGGCCTGCGAGGACCAGATCGAAAGCCCGTCGTGCTCCACCCAGCCGGGTTTGGGGTATGCGTGCGTCAGTTCCTTACGCGCGGAGGCGACCATCCGGCCCGCCTTGTTGATCACCATCGCGCGGGAGCGGTCGGTCCCTTGATCCAGCACCAGAATGTGCTGCGCTTCCGACGCCCTGCGCTCAAGGATCTGAAACGCGGGTTGCGACTCGGGTTCGAAGGCGGCGGACAACGCTTTGCGCGAATGGACGTTGAGCTTTTTGAAGCCGCTGCGCACATGCGCCGCGACCGTGTGCGCGCTGAGCCCCAGCCGTTGCGCCACCTCTTTGTTGCTAAGGCCGGCCGCGATCTGCCTGAGGATTTCCCGCTCCCGCAGCGTCAACATCTGCATTAGCGCACAACCTCCACGAAGATCCCCTCGCCCGGTGCCAACGTCAGCGCAAAAAGGCCGTTGCCGTCCGGCTTACATTCCGCACGCTGGCCACGCGGCCATGCAATGACTCGCGAGCCGCGCAGCCGAAGTTTGACATGCGCCGTTTGAAGCGTCTCCAGCTCGCTCATGTTCACCACGGTGAAGGCGCGGTCATCCCCCTCTTTGGCCGCGAAGCATCCGATCAGCAGCGGCTGCGCGCACTCGATCCGCTCGATAACTGGAAAACGCTCGACCGGCTGG
>JAGOBZ010000529.1 GCA_017999015.1 Kiritimatiellia bacterium | reverse complement strand
GCAGGCCGACCGGTCTGAGCGGCCGGCCGGCCGCCCTGCCGATATGGCCGAAGCCGACGATCCCCGCATGCGACCCGCGCAGCAGACGCATGGTGCCGTACAGTGCCGAACGCGGCCAGAGGTCGCCCCGGAGCTGATGCGCGTAGGCTGTGAAAAGGCCGCGCTCGAAGGCCAGCATCATGCCCAGCACCGTCTCGGCCATCAGCGGCCCGTGAAAGGTTCCGTAGCGCACCGTGACGCCCGGCGGCGGAGCGAGCGGCGAAAGGTCGCGCCCGGCGGCGCTGGAAAGAATCGCGCGCAGGCGGGGCGCGCGCTCGAACCACGCCTGGCGGAACGCCCAGGTCACCGCAATCTGCGCCTGCGGCAGCGCGCGCAGGCAGGCGCGCTCGCTGCGGCACCACGTCACGCGCGCTGCGGGAAAGGCCTGGCGCAGCCGTGCGATCTGCTCCTTGCGCATGCAGAAGCAGGGCACCGACGCCTCTTGGTACACGACGATCGAATCAACCTTCATCTCCGCTCACCTCACTCGGGCGCAACGCGCGCGCGGCGCTCACTCTTTCTTCGATTTCATCAGCGTACCGCCGAGGTTGTACTGCTGCGGCGGCTGCGGCTGCCCCAAGCCCACCCCGCGCGCCATGAGCCCCTTGAGTTCTTCAAGGTGCGTCGCATACACATCGCGCGGCAGGCAGCCGTGCTTCTTGCAGAGCGAGGCGGCCATGCCCACCACCTCGCCCATCATGCCGCCGGTCCGCATCACGCGCACCGTGCCGAGCGCCACATGCGTCACACTGATGTTGCGGCCCGCCATGAAGAGGTTCTCGACATTTTTCGAGTAGAGACAGCGGTACGGAATCGGATACGGATGAATCGCCTGGTGCTTGGCGATCGATTTGAACTCAGCCCCCGGGAAGTGGCGGGTGTTCTTGGGGTCGGGATAGTGCAGGTCGATCGTCCACGTCGTCACCGCCGTGGCGTCGGGATAGGCGACCCGGCCCACCAGATCCTGCTCTTTCAGCACGAGGTCGCCGATCAGGCGGCGCGATTCGCGCTTGCCGGCGACGTAGGCCACCCAGTCCAGCCGGCTCTTGGCGTAGTCGGCTTTGTTGGCCGAATGGTTTTTGAGGAACGACCAGTTGGAAAAGACCACCAGCATGCCGTAGTCGCGCACGCGCTCGAACTCGTTGACCTGATGGTAGCTCATGCCGGTTTCCCACGTCCACTCGCCCATCTTGACGCGTTCGCACGTCTGGTCCGTGAAGGGCAGCGCCCACGCGATGTCAGGGAAGGCGACCGGCGCTTGTGCTTCGCGCGAGTACCACTGTACCGACGAGCCCATGGTCTGGGAGTCGGCCTTGTCCGGGGCCGTCGACTCGCCGGTCTCATCTTTGCTCTCGCGGCCGTAGCGGTACTCGGCGCCGGCCAGCATGCCGATCACGCCGTCGCCGGTGCAGTCGGCGACCAGCGGGGCGGTGAAGCGCGTCTCCTGTCCGGTTTCGATGTGGCGCCCGACCACCGCCGTGATGCGCGCGCCCTCTTTCTCGACCGCCAGCGCCCGCGTGCTGAGGAAGAGCCGGATGTTCTTCTCGGCCTTGACGGCCTCGATTTTCCGCTCGTCCTCGTAATAATCGCCGGGCTGCGCGTTGCCGCCGCGGCGCGGGCCGATCTCGCTCACCACATCGCCCAGCCGCGGGAAGGGCGGCAGGTTCATGCGCCCGGCCAGGTGCACGCGCACCTCCGAGCTGTTGTTGCCGCCGAGCACCGGACGGTCCTGGATCAGCGCCACCGTCAGCCCGAGACGCGCCGCCGCGATCGCCATGCAGACGCCGGGAATGCCGCCGCCGGCGATGATCAGATCCACCGCCTCGGTGCGCTGCGAGGCCTTGATTGCCCCCACCGAACGGCGGTAGCTCTCCAGCTTAGAGACCTCGTTTTCCGGCGTGAACCCGGCGTCGGTCGTGAGGATCAGCGCGTCGCAGCGTCCGTTGAAACCGGTCAGGTCGTGCAGCGCCAGCCGCGCGGGGCCTTTTTCAAGACGAACATGGCCCGCCTCCTGCCACGCCCACTCGTTGCCGTGCGTGCCCAGCACCGCCGGCAAGGGCGCGCCGTTGACGTTTATCTTGAATTTGCCGGGCGCGTCTTTCTGCGTCCAGAGCGCGGCCCAGTTGCGCGTGCGCGCCAGCACGCGGTAGGTGCCGCTCTCCGGCACCTCCACAGTCGTCGAGGCGTCCGCCACCGGCGTGCCCAGTCCGTGCGCCATCAGAAAGGGCGACCCCATCTGATCCATGAACTGCTGGTCCACCACCCAGCCGCCCTTGTCGGCAAAGGTTTCGGTCTCAACGAGCAGCGTCGCCGCCTGCACCGCCCCCGCGCACGCAACCGCAACTCCCCACCCCACAAAACGTTTCATCATGTGCCACTCCTTCCCTTACTCTTTGGATCCTGTTGCCGGTTTTATACCAAATTTCAAGCCGTCGGAAAACTGCAAAGGGCGAACTCGACCTCATCACGCCCCGGTTTCAGGACGGACTTCACGCCTCGATCAAAGCCCACTACGACGCGCACGCCTTCGCGGAACCCGGCCAGAGCCGCCGCATCCTCTCGCCCAAC
>JAGOBZ010000528.1 GCA_017999015.1 Kiritimatiellia bacterium | reverse complement strand
CAGCCACGCTTGGTCAATAGGAGGATGATATGCAGGGTACTGCACGTAGGGGGTTCTTGAAGGCCGTGCTGGCGGCCTCGGTTGCGCCGGCTTGGGTTCCGTCATCGGCGTTCGGCGCGAACGATCGGATCGCGCTGGCGGTGGTGGGGACGGGCGGACGTGGACGGCATCTGGCGCGACAGTTCGCCAAGCTCGGCGAGGCCCGCGTGGTGGCGGCCTGCGATGTGGACGCGCATGCGTCGAGGACGTGCGTCGCAGAGATGCACAAGGCCTATGGCGACACCGGTTGCGCCGGGTATGCCGATTTCCGTGAGGTGCTCGCGCGCCCGGACATCGACGGCGTGGTCATCGCGACCCCGGACCATTGGCATGCTCTGGTCGGCATCGCGGCGGCGCGCGCCGGCAAGCACATTTTCTGCGAAAAGCCGCTGGCTAATTCGATCGGCGAGAGCCGGGCGCTGCGCGATGCCGTGCGCCGTGCGGGTGTGATGTTGCAGACCGGTTCTTGCGAACGGTCGCGTGATTCAGCGCGTTTCTGCTGCGAGGTGGTCCGCAACGGATACATCGGGCGGCTGCACACGATGTTCATCCACCTGCCGACGGATCAGGGGCACCATGAACGGGTGCGCCAGCAATCCGTGCTGCCGAACGCCGAGACGCCGCCGGCCGAGCTGGATTACGACATGTGGCTGGGCCATACGCCGAAGATTCCCTATTACCCCGGGCTGCATCCCGGAAGCTGGCGCTTCAACCTGAGCTTCGGTTGCGGCGAGATGTCCGACCGCGGCGCGCACGTGATCGATCTGGCGCAGCTCGGCAACAACAGCGATGACACCGTCCCGGTCAAGATCGCGGCGCGCGGCTGGGACGACCGACACGGCCTCTACAATACACCGATGGCCTTCGAGTTTGAAAACACCTACGCCAACGGCGTGAAAATGATCGGCGGCACCACGCGCAGCCCGCGCGGCGTGCGCTTTGAAGGCGACGAAGGGTGGATCTTCCTGCGCATTCACGAGGGGACGCTGGAGGCTTCCGATAACAAGCTGCTGAAGCTTGACCCGGCGGCCTTTAAGGTGCGCCTCGGCCGCACGCGCAGCCACGAGCAGAATTTTATCGATGCGTTGAAGCGCGGCGTGCACCCGTTCGCCGATGCGGAGGTCGGGCACCGCAGTTGCACGGCTTGCCTGGTCAACATGATGGCGATGCGGCTTGGGCGCCCGCTGACCTGGGATCCGGCGATGGAGCGATTTGTGAACGATGACGAGGCCAACGGCTTGATGACTCCGAAGATGCGCGCGCCATGGGCTCTCACGTGATCTAACACGTTGCCGCATGCTAGAAGGATATGACAGCTTCACCAGAGATCGCGGAAAACGCGCGACGGGCCACATGTGAGCGTGTTCGGTTGTGCCAGATTTTTGTGAGTTTTGCCAAGGTCGGCGCCGTGTTGTTCGGCGGCGGGTACGCCATGTTGCCGCTGCTGGAACGTGAAGTGGTTAACCGGCGCAAGTGGTGCCGGTTTGAAGAGATGGCGGACTACTACGCCATGTCGCAGTTGGTGCCCGGCGTGGTGGCGGTGAATACGGCGATGCTGATCGGCCATCATCTTCGCGGATTCTGGGGAACCGTCGCGGCGACGCTGGGCGTCGTGGCGGCACCGTTCTTTGTGATTCTGGCCTACGCGGTGGCCTTTGATCAGATGCGCGAATCGTCTTTGCTGGCTGATGCCATGGCGGGTTTGCGTCCGGCCGTGGCGGGCCTGATGCTGGGCGTTGCTTACACCATGTTCATGCGCAGCCGTAAGACGAAGCTGGGTGCCGGCGTATCAGTCGCGGTTGCTGTTCTGACGCTCGTGTGCGGAGTCAGCGCGGTGACCGTGATTCTGTTCGGCGTGATCGCGGGTGCGGGATGGTTCGCGCTGGAGGCATGGCGGCGACCATGAATCTTTTTGTCAAACTTGCCTATGCGTTTTTTAAGATCGGCCTGCTGACGGTCGGCGGCGGCCTTGCGATGATCCCCATCATCCAGCATGAGATGGTCCGTCGCGGGTGGCTGGACAATCAGCAGTTCTTGGATATTCTCGGGATCGCGCAGATGACGCCGGGGCCGATGTCGGTCAACACGGCGACTTTTGTCGGTTATCGGGTGATTGCCGATGCGTACTCTGGGTCGGTGGCGCTGGCTGTGGTCGGGGCGCTGGTGGGGACGATAGCCGTCTGTGCGCCCTCGTTACTCTGCATCAACCTGTTCGGCGCATTCTGGAACCGGAACCGCAACCATCCCTGCATGATGCGCATCTTTGATATTCTGAGACCCTTAGTGACCGGACTGGTGATCACGGCTGCGGTGTTGCTGCTCCTGCATGCGTTATGGGGTGAGTCGTTCCGTGCCGTGACAGAACGCCTGCCGGACCTGCGCATGGCGGCGATCGCGGCGGCCGCCTTTACGCTCACGGCGTTCAGCAAGGTGTCTCCTGTCTATACTTTGCTGGGCGGTGCCTGCGTGGGTATTGTGCTGGGATGGATTTAGGAGAAGCGATGACCGTCTGTTTCAAAGGCTGCGACGAGGCGATGCTGCGCGCGGCGCGTGCGGTGGCAGAGCGTTTGATC
>JAGOBZ010000527.1 GCA_017999015.1 Kiritimatiellia bacterium | reverse complement strand
ACGGGAGCTTGCTCCCGCACCCCACATCAAAATCGTCTACCACCTGGACACTGTCAATCTTCATCCCGTAGATCGTCTGAACTTGCGCTGCTGTTGCAGCCCGTTCGAACCATGCCGCCGAACACCACGGATATTGATTCGCTACAGGGACAAGCCCGTGGTGAACAGCATTGGCATGGGTGTAATGCAAACGTGCCAGATAAGCCTTCTCGTAAGTCAATCGCGTCTCCCAATAATTGTGCCAGACCCGCCGCCCTAGAGTGCGATCCAGTTTGTTCACCCAAATCGCAAGTTTACTGTGGAGCTTGCGGATCATAGGTTCCAACGATCCCGCTCCAGCCTCAGGAGAGTGCGCAACAAAATGATAATGATTGGGGAAAATGCACCATGCTTCAAGAAGCCACCCGAACTCTGCTGTGACCGTTAGCATGCCTCTTTGCAGGACATCAAGACGCATCGGATCATGAAAATGGTGGCATTTCTGATAGGTTCCCGCCGTTACAAAATAAGTGGCTTTTTCTGAAAGGCGATGGGTCGGGGCATGCGGCCACGGCACACTGTTCATGTCACGCCTCCATTCGCTTTGGAAAGCGGGAGCAAGCTCCCGCACTCCATAAACCGCACATATAACCCATCTGTCTGCTCACCATACCCCCGTTTGGAGTGCGGCGGCTTGCCGCCGCTTTGGATAGCGGGAGCAAGCTCCCGCACTCCACACCGGTCATTCATTGACGATCTCGTAGAGCAGCCGCGCACCCTCCGGGTGGGCCACATCGGCGGTGAAGCACAGCGCGCCGCCGGCCACACGGGCGGGCACCTGGCCCAGCCGGCGTCCGCTGGTCGCGAGCGCATAGACGGTGCAGGTTTCGGGATGCCGCACAGCCAGCGCGATCTCCGCCTGCCCCACACGCACGAGGTATGGCGTTTTGCCCCAGGACAGCAGGATTTTGCGCGCCGGGTCTGCGTATTTGACCCCCGTGTTCTGCACATCGGTCAAATGGGTGAGCAGCAGCCGCCGGCTGCGCACTACCGGTTGATCGTCCAGCGCACTCACCCAGACGGTGGCAGGCGCGCCGCGCAGGGTCACCGTCAACGCGCCGGCCGTGATGCGTCCCTCTTCCGCGAAGCCGCCCACCGTGCGCTCGGTGTCCAGCGTGAACGCGCCGTGCGCCTGATCAATGACCAGAGGGCCGGCCGCGTTCGTCAGCGACGCGACGCACGCCACCGTGCCAGTCGCATACGCCTCGTTCTCGGGCAGCAACCGCCATGTCGCAAGGGGCGCCGTTGCCGCGTACGTCCCGACCTGCGCGTGCCAGGCCGCGACGCGCCAGGCGGGCGCGACCGACCGCGCGGCTTCGGGCAGCATCTCGCCCCGCCCGTCCGGCCGCGGCGCCAGATGGATCGCCGCCCGCGTCGGCGCGGGCGCGAGATCACGGCGCAGGAAGAGGCAGATCGACGCGCGGTCCGACGCCTGCGAGAGCGGATCGGTCGACACGTCAAAATACCCGGCGAAGCCCTCCGCGGAGAACATGTTTTCCAGCCGGTGCGAGTAGGCAAAACGCCACAGCGCGCTCCAGTCCTGCAGCGCACCCATCGCGCCGGTCATGATCCCGCCCACTCCGCGGTACATGCCGGGGCCGGAAAAATTGTATTCCGAGACGGTGAACGGCTTGTTGGCGAGGCGGGTGAAGGCGACGCCGCACGGCACCGTGCACCCGGTGCGCAGCGGATTTTCGTTGCCGCAGCGGCTCGGCAGCGACCAGCGCTTGTCGAGAAAATGCGGATGGTCGACGTAGAAGTGGTCGTCGACATAATCGTACAGCGCCTCGCGCACCGGCTGGAGCGTGGTGTAGTGCGTGCCGCAGTTGTAGTTCGAGATCAGGGCGCGGCAGCCGATCTCCTCGCGCAGAAAGGCCTTCATGCGCGCGACCATGCGCGCCTCGGTATCGGCGATAAAGCGCGCCACCGCCGCGCCTTCGCGGCCGGACATGCGCAGGGGCATCTTGTCCGGAATCTCGGCGTAGGCCGGATCTTTGGCACGTTGTCCGGCCAGCCAGGCCGCCCACGCGGCCTGCATGGCCGGCGTTTCGCGCGCCTCGGCCTTGGCATACCCGATCGACCCTTCGTTGATCAATGCGATGAACGGCATGCCCGGCTCGTCGGCGTGGCGGCGGCCGGTGTGCGGGTTGACGTGATTGAGAAAGGCGCGCGCGAACGCGGCCCAATTCTGAAAGGCCGGCTCGTGCACCGCGATCAGCGCCTTAAAGACCTGCATCTCGACCTGGCCGTCCTGGTCGATGCCGATGTGGCGCCATGCGACCTTGCGTGAGACAAACAGGTCGGTGGTCGCATAGAGTCCACGCTTGTAGCAGGCGGCCAGAAAGCCGTCGAGCCGCGCCATCTGGTCGGGGTTGAGCGTCAATGCGTCCGGGCTTCCCTGCACGCAGCCGTTGTCGTGATGGTGGATGCGCACGCTGTTGTAGCCGAGACGGACCAGGCGGTCTGTGAGCTGATCGGCCTGTTCTTGTGACGGGAAGTTGGCCGTGCTGCAGAAGTTGACGCCGTAGAAGCGCTGCGCGGCGCCGGGCTTGCGTTCAAACTCAAAGTGCGGGC
>JAGOBZ010000526.1 GCA_017999015.1 Kiritimatiellia bacterium | reverse complement strand
GGTGGTCGTGCTGCTCGCCTACTGTTTCGCGGCCTCGGTGCTGCCGGTGTGGCTGCTGCTGCAGCCGCGCGACTATCTGAACTCCTACCTGCTCTACGCCATGATGGCGCTCGGCTTCATCGGCATCTTCGTGGCGCGGCCGGCGTTGAATCTGGACGCTTTCACGGGCTGGCATGCGGTGAGCCCGTTGAGCGGCCGATCCGATCCGCTGATTCCCCTGTTGTTTGTGACTGTGGCGTGCGGCGCCTGCTCCGGCTTCCACGCGCTGGTGGCCTCGGGCACCACCGCCAAGCAGGTGGACAACGAGCGCCACCTCCGGCCGGTCGCCTACGGCGGCATGTTGATCGAAGGGGTGCTGGCGATCATCGCGCTGGTCGCGGTCGGCGTGATGTCCCAGGCCGAGTACGCCGCAGCCTTGAAGACGCAAGGCGCGGTCAAGCTGTTCGCCGGCGGCGTCGCGAGTTTCACCGACAAGCTGGGGTTGCCGCACAGCGCCGGCATCGTGTTCATCTCGCTGGCGCTGGCGGCTTTTCTGATGACGACGCTCGACACCGCCACGCGCCTGGCCCGTTTCACCTGGCAGGAGCTTTTCCTGCCGCGCGAACGGCCGGAAGGCGCACCTTCCGCCATCGCCATGCCGGCTCCGTCCGCATCCTATGCGTTCGTCTCCAACCGCTATGTTGCCACGCTGGTCGCGGTCGTGGCCGCCGGCTGGCTGCTGCTCGGCGGCGGGGCGAAGAGCCTCTGGCCGGTCTTTGCGTCGTCCAACCAGTTGCTCGCCGCGCTGACCCTGCTCGGCTGCAGCCTGTGGCTGTTGCGCCACAAGCGTCCGCTCGCCCTCACGTTGCTGCCCATGCTCTTTATGATGGTCACCAGCGGCGCCGCGATCATCACCCTTTTTCTGCGCAATGCGCGGGCCTGGCAGGCGGGCGGGTTCAAGGCCGGTGGCATCATGACGCTGACGACCGGCATCCTGATTGTCATGTCGGTCGCGTTGATCGCGATGGGGGCAGTCAGCATTCGGCAGACCGCAAGACATACCGAAAAGGAAGTGTAGATATGGCGAAAGAACTGGCGTTCGTCATTATTAATCCGTATCCGATCCGTAAATCGCGTACCGGCGGCATCATCGCACGTTACCTTGTCCGCACGGATCTGAAACTGGTCGGCGCGCGCGTCATCGGAGCGTCGGCTGAACTGGCCGAAAAGTTCGCCACCTATCTCGAAAGCTATGATCCCAGCGATCCGGAAAAGTGCGCACTCTTTTCGTCCTACGTGCGGCGCGTCTACACGCCCGACGCCGCGACCGGACGCCCGCACCGCTCGATCCTGCTGCTCTTCGAGGGCGAAGACGCGATCCGCAAGATCTTCGATGTCACCGGCTCCATCCGCCAGCAGTGGTGCAGCGGACAGAGCGTGCGCGACACTTACGGTGATCTGGTGCGCAATCCGGCAACCGGGCAAATCGAGTATTTTGAGCCGGCGGTGCTGGTCGGGGCCTCCCGGCAGGTTGTCGGCGACATCCTGCGCATGTGGCTGCCGCATCTGTCGTCGCAGGCCGGTATCGTGCGCGGCGCACTGGACGTGCCGGGCGGCGTCGACGCGCAGGAAACGCTGGTGATGCTCAAGCCGGACAACTGGCACCAGCCGTCGCTGCGCGCCGGCAACATCATGGACCTGCTCTCCAACTCCGGGCTGCGCATCGTGGGCGTGAAGAAATTCTCCATGTCGGTGGCGCAGGCCGAGGAGTTCTACGGGCCGGTGCGCGAGGGGCTCAAGAAAGTCTTCAAGAAATTCGCGGCGGACCGCGCCGCGCAGGCGCTGTCGCGCGAGTTCGGCTTCCCGGTGGACGCCGGTCCGCTTGACGGACTGTGCGACACGCTGGCGCCGCTCTTCGCCGAGCGTGAGTTTGAGAATATCGTGGAGTTCATGACCGGACGCCGTCCGTCGAACTGCTTGCCAGCGGAGCGCACCTTGCCCGGCACCGAGGAGTGCCTCGCGATCGTGTACGAAGGCCTTGAGGCGGTCACCAAGATCCGCGACATTCTCGGAGCCACCGATCCGACCAAGGCGCGACCCGGCTCGATCCGCCGCGAGTTCGGCACCAACATCATGGTCAACGCCGCGCACGCTTCCGACTCGGTGGAGAACGCGCGGCGCGAGATGCGTATCCTCGACGTGGCGAACGATCCGCACTTCGAAGCACTGATCAAAAAATACTATCTGGACTGACGCATCACGGGCGCGTGGTGAAATTGGCATACACGCAGGATTTAGGTTCCTGTGCCGCAAGGCGTGAGGGTTCGACCCCCTCCGCGCCCACCATCTGATGCGTGAAAAAGCCCCCTCCCAGTCCGCGGGGTGCGATTTTTTTCTGTTGAAGGGGGAATGGCAGATTTGAGGTTATACACCTATCAGTCGGGCTTCGACACACAACAACACATGTCCCTTCATACGTGGGACACGCTCTTCGTGGGGGACGCCTGGCGCTGAGTTTTGGAGTGCGGCGGCTTGCCGCCGCTTTGGAAAGCGGGAGCAAGCTCCCGCACTCCATAGACCGCACGCGCGGCCCGTTGGCCGTTTCCCCGCCTTAGCCCTGCCCGGGCCTCGTTGGGT
>JAGOBZ010000525.1 GCA_017999015.1 Kiritimatiellia bacterium | reverse complement strand
TTCCTGACATTCAGCAGCCAGGGGTTGCGGTCCATCAGACCGGCATCTACGGTCAGCATCTTGCGGGACAGACGCAACGCCGTCTCGATCGTGCCGCCCATCTCGCAGCGCACGCTCCACTTCTCCAACGCTTCCGCCAATTCCGCGGCCTTGCCACCGGCCGCACCCTGCCCCTTCTCCCCCGAAGCCTCGGCCCACGCCTCGACCTCATCATCCTCCAGCCCGGCCAGCGCCGCCGCGGTGCCACCCAGGGCCGCCGCACGCGCCTTGCGCATGACCGCACGCGCCTCTTCGCGCACCATGCCGGAGAGCATGCACGCGTAACGGTAAACGTCGGCCTCGCCCATGTCGCCCGCGCGCCAGCGCACCCCGTCCCACACGTGCCACTTGTCGGCGGCCACGAGAACCCGGGTGCCGAAGGTCTTCACGAGACGATTGGCGTTGGCCTGGTCCGTGCACAGGTGCAGGGCCTGCGGCACGCCGCGGCGCTCGGGCGGCTCGGGGTCGCCATCGCCCGCAGCACCCTCAAACCCTTCGCTCAGTCGTCCAACCCGGCGCTGCGCGTCCTGCCCGCCACCATCCTCGGGCCAGCCGGCGCCGTCAGGTCGTCCTCCATCGTCTCCGTCACCGGACTCTGACTCCCATAGAGCGGCAGCATCGGCTTCGTCTCCGGCCAATCGCTCAGGTCCGTCTCCGGATCGTCGGCCGCCCACTTCTCGCGCCATGACAGCGCCAGCACGAGGATGACTGACGCCACCACCGCCCACATCAGGACGACCAGCACCCACAAGGCGCGGCCCACGTCCGCCATCACCCAGTCCATCAACGCGTTGAACATGCTTGCCCCTTTCGTCGAGAGTGGGAAACTCGGAGTCGTCGAGCGGCGCGGCCCACCCCCAGTCCCGCGCCGCCAGGCTCATGATCGTGCCGCCGGTGACGGCGTTGCCGCCGCGCTCGTCCGCGCCCTTGATGTACGGCCACACCCGCTGCTCAAGGAACGCAGGGTCGTGCTTCGGAGACCGCGCGCTCCAGTCCTGCGCCAGCGCGAGACCCTCGGGGCTGCCGCCAGTCTCGGCATGGATGCCGCAGATGACGCGGAACCACTCGTCGTAGCCCATGCTGGCGCTGTCGTTCAGGCCGTTGGGGATCGCGAGCAGCGCGTCAACCCACAGGCCTGCAGGGCGCTCGGTCGGCGCCGGCGCGGCTTCTTCGCGTGGCACGAACGGGACGGGCGGGCTGCTGCGCCACCAGTCGGGGCTCAGGCAGGCTTCTTTCGGGAGTTCAATGAGGATCACCAGAGCACCTCCGCCTCGGCCGCAGCGATGCGGGCCTCGGCCAGCTTGATGTAATCGGGGTTGAGTTCGCAGCCGATGAAACGCCGACCGTGCTGCAAGGCGACAGCGGCCGTGGTGCCGCTGCCAGTGAAAGGATCCAGCACTAGACCGTTGAACGGAGCCCCGGCCAAGATGCACGGCTCGATCAGCGCCGGCGGGAACGTGGCGAAGTGCGCGCCCTTGTAGGGGCGGGTTGCCACGGTCCAGACGCTGCGGCGGTTGCGGGTGAACACGTCGTACTCGGACTCCGGCCGGTCAGGGCGATGCGTGCCAACCGACTGACCGGGGATTACCTCGGCGCGCTTGCTACCGTCACGCTTGAAACTGTCGCGCTTACTCCGCGTCCCCACGTTCCCCTTCTGTGTGCGGTTGCCCCCCGCTGCGTTGTCAAACGTGGAATTGTTGATGTACGCGCCACCGCGGAAACCGTTTGCGTTGCCTTTGCCAGTCAAGTTAGCAGGCTCTTGCATCGCCTCCGCATCCCAGTAGTACCGCTCCGACTTGCTTAGCAGGAATACGTACTCGTGAGCCTTGGTGCAGCGATCGCGCACGCTCTCTGGCATCGGGTTCGACTTGTGCCAAATGATGTCTTGGCGCAAGTACCATCCGTCTTGTTGGAGCGCGAAGGCGACGCGCCAAGGGATGCCGATAAGGTCTTTCGGCTTAATCGCTTCGTGCGGCCACTTGCGCACGGGCATTAGCGTCTCTCGCGTATGGCGGCGGTCAAAGCGCTCACCTCGTGAACCTTGCGAACCTGTCCCGCCACCGCTGGCGTAGCTATCCCCCAAGTTCAGCCACAGCGTCCCGTCATCGCGCAGCACGCGGCGCACCTCGCGGAACACCGCTACCATCTGCTCCACGTACTCGGCCGGCGTCGGCTCCAGACCGATCTGCCCGCTCACACCGTAGTCGCGCAAGCCGAAGTAGGGCGGACTGGTGACGCACGTCTGCACGCTGCCTGTTTCTAGAGCGCGCAGCGTCTCGCGCACGTCGCCCTGCAGAATCTCCCAGCGCTTCACCACAACACCTCTTCTTCCGAACTCAACATCAGCGGCACACTCTTCCCCGCCAGCGGCAGAATCGCCTGGTTGCCGAAACCATCAACACCCACACGATCCTGACGGGGAAACACTTCCACCTCCCCGGCCCGAACACCGCGGGCACCATCCTTCAAGCCCACGCTCTCCAGCACACTCTTCATGAAGCACCGCACGGAGTAGGCGTCTTGCGCCTCGTCCCAAATGAGATACAAGTGCACGCCCATGCCGCCCGAGCTCCGGAAC
>JAGOBZ010000059.1 GCA_017999015.1 Kiritimatiellia bacterium | reverse complement strand
AGGTCCGCGCGTCGCGGGTCAGAATCTCGAAATGCTCCGGCGCGAAGCGGTTGACCAGCTCCATGCCCTGCCTGAGATCCGGCACGACCGCCAGCAGAATGCCCTGCCGCTGCAGTACGCGCTCGACCGTGTCGGCGCGCGACAGTCGCGGCGTCTGCCAGACAATCTCGTCGCACACCGCCTCCGCAAACGCCTGAGAATGGGTGACCAGCAGCGCCCGCTCGTGCCCGCTGCCGTGTTCGGCCTGCGAAAGCAGGTCGGCCGCCACCCACGCCGGGTTTGCCGAATCGTCCGCCAGCACCGCGATTTCGCTCGGCCCGGCCACCTGGTCGATCGCCACGTAGCCGTAGACCTGGCGCTTGGCGGCGGTCACGTAAGCGTTGCCGGGCCCGGCGATCTTCTGCACCGGCCGCACGCTCTCCGTGCCGAACGCCATGAGGCCGATCGACTGGATGCCGCCCACCCTGTAGATCTCCGTCGCGCCGGCGATTTTAAGCGCATAGAGCAGGACCGGATTCACCTGTTTGTCCGGGCCGCACGGCGTGCAGGCGACAATCTCGCGCACACCGGCCACCCGGGCCAGCGTCACGGTCATCACCGCCGTGGAGGCGAGCGGCGCGGTGCCGCCCGGCACATACACGCCCACGCGGTCCATCGGCGAATAGAACTCGCCGGCATATCCGCCCTGCGGCGTGCGCAGATGCCAAGGCTCGCGCAGCCCCGCCTCTGCGAACCGCCGCACGCGCGCATGGGCGTCCTTCACGGCACGCTTCACGTCTGCCGGCACCGCCTTGACTGCAGCGGACAGTTCAGCGGCTGACACCCGCAATTCCCCGGCCGTCAGCACGGCACGGTCAAAACGCTTGGCCGCCGCGAGCACCGCCGCGTTACCGCGCCGGCGCACATCCTCCAGCACCTCGGCGGCGGCCGCCTCGGCCTCCGGCGCGAAAGCCGGCCGCGACAGGAAGGCTTCAACCTCAACGCCCGGCCGTTTGACCGACCAAGCGGCAACAACCGGCAGTGTCACCGGCGGCGGGCAAAGCGCAACCTCGCATATTCGCTTCTTAGCCATGCGGCACTCCTGCTTCAAAGGACGCGCAGAACTCAGCGGCCGCCGTCTTTCTTCTCATCTTTCTTGTCGGCCTTCTTGTCGTCTTTATTCTCGTCCTTCTTGGGCGGTTCTTCCTTCTTAGGCTCGGCCTCAAAGGCAAAACCGATACTGGGCACCGGACGGCCGAGCTTATCGCCCATGCGCTTGCTGATCATGGCGAAGGCATCCTCATACGCCTTCACGCGTGCCTCCTCTTTAGCGATGTCGTCCTCAGACGGTTCCTTGCCCTTTTTCTTCTTTCCTTCCTTCTCCATCTCCTCGAGCTGCTTCTCACCCGCGCGTTCCTCAAGCACCGTCTTGCGCTTATCCGCCTTGTCGCGGTCGTTGAAGTCGGCCCCGATCTTCTTCGCGGTGCGCGGCTTGATGCGATTGCCCTGGAACGGGAGCTTGTTCTCTTTATTGGCGTCCCACTCTTTCTTGGCGTCAGCCGCCGCCGCCTGATAGACCGCCACCTCCTCCTTAATTTCCTTCTGAAGCGCGGCGTATTCCTCGCGGTTCATCACCTCGAACGCGGTCTGTCCGCGCATGTCGGTGATCTGCACCACGCTGACCATTTCGGCGTGCGCCACACTGCCCGCCACGTACATCGCCAACCCCAGCCATCCTGTCACACGCATCATACTCAGCCTCCTTTCACACGCGGATCGCGGAACGGTCCGCATCCACGCATGCACCACATTCCCATCAACCTGATCCGTTATTTCTCGCCCGGCACCCATTCCTCTGAAAAACGTGCCACGCGGCGTGGCACGGCCGCAGCCGGTTGAGCCGGGGCCGCAACGGACGAGCGCCTTGCCGCAGGCGCCGACGCAGCGGCGGGCATCACCTCGCGAGACTGCGCGGCCGGCTTGGCGGGGACATCCCGGCTCGGCGCGGCGGCAGGCTCGGGCTCCGCCTGTTTGGGTTCCGGCTGCTCCGCTTTCGGCGTACGCTCCGCCACCGTCTGCTGCACAGTCCCCGCCGTGTCACGCGGCGCGGCCGCGTCTTCTTGCCGCGGTTGCCTGCTGGCGGGGGCGGGCTCATGCCGCCGTGCGTCACGGGGGGGTTCCCTTCGCGGCCGCTCTGCGCACACACCGCCGCCTTCGCGGCGCGGCGGCTTGGGCGGCAACTTGGCCAGCAACGCATCGTCGCTGTGCAGCACCGTACACTTCAACTCTTCACCGATGAACTTCTCAATGTCCGGTATGATGAACGATTCGTCTTCGTCCGCAAACGAAATCGCGGTGCCGGTATGGCCCGCGCGTCCCGTACGGCCGATGCGGTGCACGTAATCCTCCGGCTCATACGGGAAATCGAAATTCACTACAAAGCCGATGTCATCGACATGCAGCCCGCGCCCCGCGACATCGGTCGCCACCACCGTACGGATCTTGCCTTCGCGGAAATCCTCCAGCACGCGCAGGCGGCGGTTCTGGTTCACATCGCCGCTCAGCATCTCACAGCGGATACCCCGGTGCGCCAGACTCTCGGCCACATCCTCGGTGGTGTTGCGCCGGTTGCAGAAGATCAGCATGCGTGAATCCGGATACTGCTGGATCAAGTTGTAGAGCACCGTGAACTTTTCGCTTGCCGTGACGACATAAACGATCTGCTTGACCGTTTTGGTGGTGACATGCTCCGACTCCACCTCGACCTTGACAGGGGCCTCCATCCACTGCGACGCCAAACGCATCACCGCATCGTCCAGCGTCGCGCTGTACAGCATGGTGCTGCGCTTCTCTTTGGGCGGCAGGCGGTTCACGATCGACCGCACATCCGGAATGAACCCCATGTCGAGCATGCGGTCCGCCTCGTCGATGACCAGGGTGTCGACCTTCGACAGATCCACAACGCGCGAGCGCACGAAGTCGAGCAGGCGTCCGGGCGTGGCGACCAGCAGATCGACCGGCGCGTCGGTCACTTCGCGCTTCTGGCGCTCGTAGTCCATGCCGCCATAGACGGCCAGCGAGCGCAGGTTGCAGTATTTGCCGATATTGGCGGCATCCTTACAGATCTGGATCACCAGCTCGCGCGTCGGCGCGATCACCAGCGCGCGGGGCGAGCCGCCTTTTTCATGGCGCGCCTCGGGGGAGCGCAGGTAGCGCGTGAGAATCGCAACCAGAAACGCCGCGGTCTTGCCGGTGCCGGTCTGCGCCTTGCCGGCGACATTCTTGCCGGCCAGCGCGTGCTCCAGGCTGAGCGCCTGGATGGGCGTGCAGTATTGGAAGCCCATGTCGCACACCGCGTGCATCAGTTCAGACGGCAAGTCAAAGTCATGAAAGCGCTTCTTGCCATCGGCCGGCTCCACCGGATACCGGTCCAGCGACCAGGAGGCGTGCTCGGCCAGACGCTGGGCGACTTCGGCCTCGGCCAACGCGCCGCCGGGGCGGTGTGCCTTGGGATCGGTGTTCATGCGTCCGCCGCGCTCGGCATCGCGGCCGCGCCGCTCTTGGGCGACCGGTCGCGCGACCGCGCGGGCCGGCGCCGTTGCGACCGGCACGGCCTTGCGTTCACCGCGCGGCTCTTCGCGTCGCGAACGCGGGGGGATGTCGCCGCGCGCTCCGGGCTGACGCCGGCGCTCGCCCTCGCCGCGCGGCGGCCGGTCGGCACGGCGGCCGCCGCGACTGCCCTCCGTCATTGGGGGTCGGCCGCCTCCGGCCTTGGCGCCGCTGCCTTTGGCAGCTCCGTCATCCTGCCGGCCTTTTGTCCGCTGAGGCCCACCGCGCCCCGGCGCGGTGTCGATCTTGCCTTTTGCCGGCGCTGCTTTTGCGGAGGCGGCGGGACCGCCCAGGAGTTTCCCTGCGAGTTTCTTAAATAAACCTAATGGCATAAGCGTAGTAACCTAAAAAATACAAAATGCGGACGCCCGCGAGAGGCGCCCGCACATTCGATGGGATGTGATGAATCAAACGATTAGCGCTTCGAGAACTGGAAGCGCTTGCGGGCGCCGGGCTGGCCCGGCTTTTTGCGCTCCTTCATGCGGGAATCGCGCGTCAGGCATCCCGCCTTCTTGAGCACTTCGCGCAGGTTCGCGTCAGACGCCACCAGCGCACGGGAAAGGCCGTGACGGATCGCGCCGGACTGGCCGCTGATCCCGCCGCCCTTCGCGGAGACGAGCACGTCATACTTGCCTTCCAGCCCGGTCAGGGCCAGCGGCTGGCTCAGATACTGGCGCATCGCATCGCTGTGAATGTAGTTCTCGATCGCCGCATCGTTCACGGACCATTTGCCCGTCCCGGGAACCAGACGCACACGCGCGACTGCTGTTTTCCGGCGGCCGGTGCCCGCTGCAATTTCTTTCGCCATCTTCGTCAACCTTCTCGTTGGAATGATTGGAATGTTAGAACGCCGCCGCCACCGGCATCTGCGCCGCATGCGGATGCTCCGCGCCGCGATAGACCCGCACCCGGGTCATCTGCTTGCGGCTCAACGTGTTCTTCGGCAGCATGCCCCACACCGCCTCCAGAATCACTCGGTCGGGGTGCTGTTCCAGCATGGTCCGCGCGGAGAAACGTTTTAACCCGCCGCGGTAGCCGGAATAGCGCTGATACTCTTTTTGATCGAGTTTGCGACCGGTCAGACGGACCTTCTCCGCATTGACCACAATCACAAAATCGCCCGTGTCCACGCTCGGATCAAACGTGGGGCGGTTCTTGCCGCGCAAGGTGTTCGCGATGTTCACAGCGAGCCGCCCCAGCGGCTTGTCGGTCGCGTCCACCATTTGCCAACTGCGGGCCGTGCCCGGATCCTTCGGTACAAACGTCTTCGTCATGGTTAACCTGTCTCTTCCTTCTTCGCGAAAATTGGTTTTTAAGATTACCCGATCGCATGCGGACTGTCAACGGGCAAGTTTACGGTTTTTACGCAACATTTCTTTGTATTCGGTTGCCGCCTGCTCCGGCCTGCGTTATGCTACCGGAATTGAACGGAGAGCCTGTCATGCCGCACACCTTTATGGGTACCTTGGTTGACCCTGTCCAGAAAACCAGCTTCGGCGCGCGCCTGATCCTTTCGGAGCACGGCACGATCGCCGCCGTCGAGCACGAACCCAATCCGGCCCCCGGCTACATCCTGCCCGGCTTCGTCGACGCGCACGTCCATATTGAAAGCTCGATGCTCACCCCCGCCGCCTTCGCGCGCGCCGCCGTGGTGCACGGCACGCTCGCCGCCGTGGCCGATCCCCACGAAATCGCCAACGTGCTGGGCGAGCGCGGCGTGGCGTTGATGCTGGAACTCGCCCGCCAGACCCCCTTTGTCTTCGGGTTCGGCGTCCCCTCCTGCGTGCCGGCCACCCCCTTCGAAACCGCCGGCGCCGAACTGGGGCCCGAGGTGGTCGCGCGCCTGCTCGACCTGCCCGGCATCACGCATCTCGCCGAGATGATGAACGTGCCGGGCGTGCTCGGCCACGACCCTTCCGTCCAGGCGAAGCTCGACGCCGCGCACCGTCGCGGCCTGCCGATCGACGGCCACGCGCCCGGCCTCGGCGGCGACGCCATGCGCGCTTACGCCGCGGCCGGCATCACGACCGACCACGAGAGCCTGACCTTCGAAGAGGCGCGCGAGAAGCTCAAGGCCGGCATCAAGCTCCAGGTCCGCTACGGCTCCGCCGCGCGCCGCTTCGAGCCCTTCCTGCCCCTGCTGCCGCGCTTCCCGGAACTCTGCATGCTCTGTAGCGATGACAAACACCCGGACGACTTGCTGCGCGACCACATCAACTTCATCGCGGCCACCGCCTTCCGGCAGGGCCTTGCCCTCCAGACCATCCTGCAGGCGGCCTGCGTCAATCCCGTGCGCCACTACCGCCTCCCGCTCGGCCTGCTCCAGCCCGGCGACAGCGCGGATTTCCAAATCGTCGACGATCTGCGCACCTTCCAGCCACGCGAGGTCTGGCTGCACGGCCAGTGCGTCGCCCGCGGAGGCGTCTCGCTGCTGCCCGCCGGCGAAGCGCGCGTCGAAAACAATTTCGCCGCGCTCCCGATCACCGCCGATGCGCTGCGCATCCCGGCCCAGCCCGGACGCCGCGCGCGGGTCATCGGGGTCCGCGACGGCGAACTGATCACCGCCCACCTGCTTGAGACGCCCAGCATCAGCCAAGGCGCGGTCGCCGCAGACCCCGAGCGCGATCTCGCGAAGCTCGTCGTCTGCAACCGCTACGCCCCCGCGGCCCCCGCGATCGGCCTGGTCAAAGGGTTCGGCCTGAGGCGCGGCGCGCTCGCAACCAGCGTCGCCCACGATTCTCACCACATCATCGCGATCGGCGCCTCGGACAATGCCCTGGCGGCCGCGATCAACGAGGTTGTCCACCACCGCGGCGGCCTGGCAGTCGCCGACAGCAACCGCAAGATCCTCACCTCGCTGCCGCTGCCGCTGGCCGGCCTGATCTCCACAGAGCCCGCCGAGCGGGTGGCCAAGGCCTACTCGGACTGTGATCGCCTCGCGAAGATCCTGGGTTCGCCCCTTTCGGCACCCTTCATGACCCTCTCTTTCCTCGCGCTCTCGGTCATCCCCAGCCTGAAGCTGACGGACAAAGGCCTTTTCGACGGTCAGGTCTTCCGCCACGTCCCCCTGTTCGAAGAGTCCCTCTGATACCATTGCCGAAAAGTGTATGGACTAAACGAGCGGTCCCACACACAGGGAGGGACGAGCGTCTGCTCGTCCAGAGGCAGGCAGACGCTTGCCCCTCCCGTGTGCCTGATGCCCGCATATAATCTAAGAACTTTTCGGCCGTGGTATGAGAAGTCTGTAAAACCAGAAACGCATGCACTTCGCGCATCCCGGCCGGCTAACCGATTCCCCAAAACGACGGTTTTTCTAGACAGGATGACAGGATTAACAGGATTGGGATGCGGTTGAGTCCGCCACCGACGCATCGAGTGCGGCTAAGGTTTGACGGAGCAGTTCTGCCGAGTGCTGCAACGCTGACGCCTCATCATCGGCCAGACGGCCTCTAATGACCTGTTCGACGCCGCCAGCGCCCACGATGCAGGGGACGCTGAGACAGACTCCGTGGATGCCATACGCGCCGTCCATCAGGCTTGAAACGGTCAGCACGCTCCGTTCGTTGCGCAGCACCGCACCGACGATTCGCACCAGCGCCAGGCCGATGCCGTAGCAGGTTGACCCCTTGTAGCCGATGATGTGGTAGGCCGAGTCGCGTACCTGCTGCACGATCTCTTCCCTGGCCTGCCGCCATCCGTCGCAGCGGCCGCAGACAGCGCAATAGTCGGCAATGGGCATCCCCGCCACATGGGTCATCGACCAGGCGGCGACTTCACTGTCGCCGTGTTCGCCGAGGACATAAGCGTGCACATTTCGTACATCGACCCCGCAATGACGGCTCAGCAGGTAGCGGAAGCGCGCACTGTCCAACACCGTGCCCGAGCCGAATATCCGCTGCGGAGGTAGGCCGGAACGGCGCAGCGCCACATGCGTCAGGATGTCGACCGGATTGGTGACGATGACCACCGCAGCCCGGGAACCGCTCACAACAATCGCGTCCATGATCTCCGAGACGATGGCCGCGTTACGGCCGAGCAGGTTGAGCCGCGATTCGCCGGGCCGCTGTTTGGCGCCGGCTGTGATAACGATCACTGCGGCGCCGGCGTAGTCATCTGCAGTGCCGGCATGGATGTTCACAGGCGACACGAACGGCAGTCCGTGCGCGAGATCGAGCGCCTGCCCCCGGGCGAGGTCGTCGTTCCGATCAACCAGCGCAATCTCCTCGCCCAGCCCCGCCTGCGCCAGGGCGTAAGCGAACGAGGCGCCGACGTCGCCCGCCCCCACAACCACGACTTTGCGTTTTGCCACGTTCATTTTTCCTCCTCTTTCCCAACGCCTCCGCGTTCGGCCCAGCCGCCCTCATTATTCATGTTTCCGCTTCCCTGTCGCAGGTCACCGCCTGACGGTTCGCCTAAACGCCGCAATTCAGGCATTAAAGTACCACAATAATTTAATTGGAGCAAGAGGGAATATCACAGCACCCCGGCGCGGGGTGCGTTATCGGTGCGCGCGCGCTTGCGCCGTGCGGTAGGGCTCAGTATGATACGCGCAGATGACACGTTACGTCATGACATGGAAATCGCTCGGAAAGCTAGGCGCCGTGCTGGCGCTCGCGGCCGGATGCGCGCGCGAACGACGGCAGAAGGACGACATGTTCGCCGGTTCAGAAAGCTGCCGCGAATGCCATGCACAATTTTATGAGTTGTGGGCCACGTCGCACCACGGGCTCGCGATGCAGCCGGCTGACGAAACGTTCAGTCGCCGCGCACTCGCACCGTTGACGAACGCGATCACGATCGGCGCCAGCCGTTACCGCACCGACGCGGCAGTGCGCGCCGTGATCGAAGAGCAGCCGGACGGCACCCGCACGTCCTATCCGATCATGCATGCGATGGGCGGAAAAAATATTTATTACCTGCTGACCCCGATGCAGCGCGGCCGCCTGCAAGTGCTGCCGGTCGCCTACGATGTGCGCAGCAACGGCTGGTTCGATGCGGCCGGCAGCATGCTCCGTCACTTCAACGACGGCACCGTTGACGAGGCCCTGCACTGGCGCGATCCGCAGCTCACATTCAACACCGCCTGCTTCGGCTGCCACGTCAGCCAGATCGCCAAGAATTACGACGCTGCAACCGACACCTACCGTACGGTCTGGCGTGAGCCCGGCATCAGTTGCGAATCGTGCCACGGCCCCGGAGGCGAACACATCCGCGTCTGTCGCGCAGCCCCCACCAACCAGCCTCCGGCCGACCTCAAGCTCATCAGTATGCGCAACATGACGCGCGTGCAAAGCGATGAGACCTGCGCCACCTGCCACGCCAAGCTGAGGCCGCTCACCGACACCTTCACGCCGCGCGACCGCTTCTTTGACCACTACGACCTGATCGCCTTTGAAAGCCCCGATTTTTATCCTGACGGCCGCGATCTCGGCGAGAATTACACCTACACGCTCTGGCTCACCAGCCCTTGCGTGAAAGCCGGCAAGCTCGATTGCACCCATTGCCACACCTCAAGCGGGCGCTACCGTTTCGCCGGCGAGCGGACCAACGAATCCTGCCTGCCGTGCCACCGGTCGCGCGTCGAGAACGCCACGGCGCACACCCGCCACCCGGCCGGCAGCGCCGGCAACCAGTGCGTCTCCTGCCACATGCCGATGACCACCTTCGCGCGCATGCGCCGCTCCGACCATTCGATGCGTCCGCCCGCTCCGGCGGCCACACTCGCCTATGGCTCGCCCAATGCCTGTAATCTGTGCCACACCGACAAAGACGCGCACTGGGCAGACACCCGCGTGCGCGCCTGGCGATCACGCGATTATCAGGCGCCGGTCCTGCGGCGCGCAGACCTCATCGACGCGGCCCGCAAACGGAACTGGTCGCGGCTCGACGACCTGCTGGCCGTGATCGCCGATCCTGCCAGCGACCCGATCTTGGCGGTCTCGCTGCTGCGCCTGCTGGCCCCCTGCGCAGACCCGCGCAAAGGGCCCGCAATCCGCCAAGCCCTGACCCACACCCACCCGCTGCTCCGTTCCTCGGCCGCCGCGCTGCTGGCGGACGACGTCTCGCAGCAGAATTTCAGCGTCCTGGTGACCGCCGCGAAAGATGATTATCGCGTCGTCCGCCTCGCCGCAGCCACTGCGCTGGCCCGCTATCCGCAGGGGTTGCTCGATCTGCCGTCGGCCCGCGCGGCCTGCGAAGCGGCCTTCCGCGAACTGGAGGCGAGCCATCGCTGCATGCCGGATTCATGGGCCTCGCATTACAACCTCGGCAACTATTTCGAGGCGCGCGGACAGACCGATCAGGCGCTCGCCTCCTACGCGCATGCCACGCGGCTGCGGCCCGACATGGTGCCGCCCCTGGTTAACGCCTCCATGATGCAGGCGCGGCGCGGCGACCTGCATGCCTCCATCGCGCTGCTGCGCAAGGCCGAAGCGGCGGACCCGCGCAACCCGGCCGTGCATCTCAACCTCGGCATGGCGCTGGCCGAACAAAACGACATGTCAGGCGCCGAGCGTCACTTCCGCGCGGCGCTTGCCGCTGATCCTTCCCTGGCGCAGGCCGCCTACAATCTCGGGGTGCTGCTCAACCGCGCCGCCCCCACGGCAGAGGGTATCGCCCTATGCCGGCGCGCTGCCGAACTGGTGCCGCAACATGCGGGTTATGTTTATACCCACGCCTACTACCTGATGATGCGGGGCAACGTGAACGAGGCGGCCAAAACGCTGCAAACAGCCATTCAACGCGGCGTAACTTCCCCTGAAATCACCTCGCTGGCGGAGCGGTTGAGCAGCCAGCTTCCCCGACAGGGACATGAGCCGGACCGGTAATCCCAGAATTTGCTGTGCCGAAAAAAACGGGCGCCGGCGTGTAATCGCCGGCACCCGTCGTTCAGGATGTCATCCTCTTAACCTTGCGATTGCGGCAGGTTGGCCAGAGCCTGAAGCATCACAAAGTTATCTTTGAACTGCTTTTCGGCTTTCTGCAGCATCGCCTCGGCATCCGGATTGAGCTTCAGGAGCTGCTTGAAGCGGTTTTCCTTCAGCGCGGTCTCGGCGAACGACTGCGTCGGCGCCTTGCTGTCGAGCTGCAGCGGGTTTTTGCCTTGGGCGGCGAGTTCCGGATGGTAGCGGTACAGCGGGAAGTGCCCCGTCTCCACAGCGACCTTCTGGCGCTCCAAACCGTCCACCATGTCGATGCCGTGCGCGATGCAGTGCGAGTAGGCGATGATGATCGCCGGCCCGTCGTACGCCTCGGCCTCGGCGAACGCCTTGACCGTGGCCGCCGGATTGGCGCCCAGGCTGACCTGCGCGACGTAGATGTTCTTGTAGGTCATCGAGATCATGCCGAGGTTCTTCTTCATCTGCCCCTTGCCGGAGGCCGCGAACTTCGCGATCGCGCCGAGAGGCGTGGATTTCGAAGCCTGGCCGCCGGTGTTGGAATAGACCTCGGTGTCAAGCACCAGGATCTTGATGTTGCGCCCGGAGGCGAGCACGTGGTCGAGGCCGCCGTAGCCGATGTCATACGCCCAGCCGTCACCGCCGACCGCCCAGACCGATTTGCGGACCAGATAATCCGCCACGCTCAGCAGGCTCTTGCACGTGGCGCAGCAGGAACCGTCGCCGATCAGCTTTTTCAGCTCCGCCACCAGCGCGCGCATGGCTTCGACGCCCTCGCCGCTCTTCTGGTCGGTCTCCTTGATCTTCTGGGCCACGGCCTTGAGCGCGGCCGGCGCCTTCTCGGCGGCGATGAGCTGATCGACCAGCTCCAGCGCGTAGCCGTTCAGCTTGTCGGCCGTCAGGCGCATGCCGAAAGCGAACTCGGCGGCGTCTTCGAAGAGCGAGTTGGACCACGACGGGCCGCGGCCGTCCTCGCGCGTGCAGTAGGGGGTGGTCGGCAGGTTGCCGCCGTAGATCGACGAGCAGCCGGTCGCGTTGCCGATCAGCAGGCGGTCGCCCGCGAGCTGGGTCAGCAGCTTGAGGTACGGCGTCTCGCCGCAGCCGGCGCAGGCGCCGGAGAACTCGAAGAGCGGGCGCTTGAGCTGGCTGCCCTGAATGGTCGTCGGGTTGAGCTTGGCGGCGTCCGCCTCGGGCAGGCCCAGGAAGAACTTCCAGTTGGCGGCTTCCGGCGCGCGCAGCGGGAACTGCGGGGCCATGTTGATCGCCTTCTTGGAGGGGTCGGCCTTGTTCTTGGCCGGGCAGCG
>JAGOBZ010000058.1 GCA_017999015.1 Kiritimatiellia bacterium | reverse complement strand
ATGCGCGATATTCATGCGTTTCTGGTGAAAAGGGGGCTGGCGAGCCGGGGGCTCTGGCTCATTTCGGAGTGCGGCGGCTTGCCGCCGCTTTGGAAAGCGGGAGCGATCTCCCGCACTCCGCAAACCGTCCTTCCTCCTTCCTCCTTTCTCCTTCCTCCCTCCTCCTTTCTCCTTCCTCCCTCCTCCTTTCTCCTTCCTCCCTCCTCCTTTCTCCTTCCTCCCTCCTCCTTTCTCCTTCCTCCCTCCTCCTTTCTCTTGCTACACTGGGGCCAGTTCGTTCTGGCGGAACACACGCCGGACACACCTTCGGAGGAAACATGAAGACAACGCACGACACGGTCGTGATTCTCGATTTCGGCGCCATCAACAGCCAGGCAGCCGCCAAGATTGTTCGTTCACTCAAAGTCTATTGCGAGGTGTTGCCCTGCACGGCATCAGCCGAGCGGATCGCCGCGCTGTCTCCCAAGGCGCTGATCCTGCAGCGCGGCGCGGCCTGCGGCGAAGCGACGTTGGGACGTGCGCCCGCCGCCGATCCCGCCGCGTTCGGCATCCCGGTTCTCGACCTCAACGGCCTGCCGTGCGATGCGGCGACCATCGAGCCCTTCCTGCTCAAGCAGTGCGGCCTGCGACAGGATTGGACGACCGAAGCTTTCATCGCTGACGCGATCGCCGGCATCCGCGAGACGGTCGGCGACCGCAACGTGCTGTTGGCCATGTCGGGCGGCGTCGACTCCTCGGTCTGCGCGGTGCTGGTTCACCGTGCGGTCGGCGAGCAACTCACCTGTGTCTTTGTCGATCACGGCCTGATGCGCAAGGATGAACCCGCCGAGGTGTGCCGGGTTTTCCGTGACGGTTTCGGCATTGCGCTGCGTCCTATCAATGCCGAGGGGCGCTTTTTGGGTAAGCTGGCAGGCGTCACAGATCCGGAACGCAAGCGCATGATCATCGGCGAGGAGTTCATCCGCGTGTTTGAGGAGGAGGCGCGCTCCGCCGGAGAGCCAGATTTCCTGGTGCAGGGCACGATCTATCCCGACATCATCGAGAGCGGCTGGGACGGCGGCAAGCCGGTCAAGGCCCACCACAACGTCGGCGGCCTGCCCAAGAACATCGACTTCAAGGGCTTGGTGGAGCCGATCAAATATCTGTTCAAGGACGAGGTCCGCCAGGTCGCGCTGGCACTGGGCATCCCCGCCTCGCTCGCCATGCGCCAGCCATTCCCGGGCCCCGGCTTGGGCGTGCGCTGCATCGGCGAGCTGACCAAGGAGAAGCTCGACATCCTGCGCGAGGTCGACGCGATTTTCCGTCAGGCGATCGTCGACAACGGGCTTGAAGCGCAGGCCAGCCAATACTTCGCGGTGTTGACCGGCAACCGGTCGGTCGGCGTCTCCAATGACGCCCGCACCTACGCCTACACCGTCGCGCTGCGTGCGGTGCGCACCTCGGACTTCATGACCGCGCGGTTCGTCAAGATCCCGATGGACATCCTTGAGGCGGTCTCAGAGCGGATCACCGCCAGCGTGCCGCAGGTGAACCGCGTGGTATACGACATCACCAGCAAACCTCCGGCCACCATCGAGTGGGAATAGGACGTCAGGCGAACTCTTCCTGGGCCGCCTCCTGCTCACGCTGGAGGCGTTCCAAGTCCGAGGCGTCGCGCTCCCACTCTTCAGAAAACACCTCAAGCTGATCCTGCACCACTTTGAGACGTTTGTTCGTCGCCGCGAAATCGGTGTCCGGCTTGGGGTTGAACAGCACTTCGGAGAGCGTTTCCAGTTCGGCCTCCAGCTCGGTGATGCGCGCTTCGGCTTTGGCGACTTTCTCTTTCAGTGCGCGGATCTGCGGCTGCAGCTTGGCCCGCGCCTGGGCGCGCGCACGGCGCAACTCTTTGGCAGTGACCGGCGCGACGGCGCCCTCTGCCTGCATGGCAGACGCCGAAGCGGCGGCATGAGGCGATCCGTCGCGGTACTCGCCTGCGGTTTTTTCGCGATAATACTCATACCCGCCAGGGAAACGCCGCACACCGGCCGGCGAGATTTCGATGATCGAGGTGACCGTGTTGCGCACGAATTCGATATCGTGGCTCACGAGGCAGACCGTACCGTCATAAGCCCGGATCGCCTTTTCCAGCGTGGCGCGCCCTTCGAGATCCAGATGCGTGGTCGGCTCGTCCAGCAGCATGAAATTCGGCGGCGCCAGAAAGAGGCGCAGAAAGGCCAGGCGGATTTTCTCGCCGCCGCTCAGCACTCCGGCCGGCTTACCGATATCATCCGCAGAAAAGCCGAAGGCGCCGAGTTGCGACCGCAGTTCGCGTTCAGTCGCCGCAGGCTTGCACCGTTTGGCACATTCAAAAACAGACACCTCCGGCGGCACCGTTTCGGAAAACTCCTGCGACAAATATCCCGGCATCACCTTATGGCCGAGCATGCACATGCCTGACGTGGGGGCGCGCACGCCAGCCATGATGCGCAAGAGCGTGGTCTTGCCCATGCCATTGTAACCCACGATCGCGACCTTGTCGCCGCGCGCGATCGAAAGGTCCACATCATGCAGCACGTTGCGTTGACCGTCGTACGAAAAGAAAACCTGTTCCAGCCGCACGATTTCAGCCCCGGCATGCGGCGCAGGCGCCAAACGCAGATAACCGGACGCCAGGCTGCGCTTGGGCAGGACGATCGCCTCACTGTCCAGGCGCTCGATCATCTTCATGCGGCTCTGGGCCTGCGTGGACTTTGAGCTGGTCGCCTTAAACCGTTCGACAAAGCGTTCAAGCTGATCGCGCCGCCGGTCCTGATTTTCTTTGGCGGCGAGCAGGTTGGCATGGCGGATCTCGCGCTCGCGCAGATAGAAGTCCAGATCGCCGTTGTAGCGCGTGGCCGTGTTCGCGTCCACTTCGACCGTCGTAGTTGTCAGCGTGCGCAGCAGGTACCGGTCATGCGAAATCAGCACCAGCGTCCCGTCATACACGCGCAGGAAACGCTGCAGCCACTCAACGGCCGGGAGGTCCAGATAGTTGGAAGGTTCGTCCAGCAGCAGCAGATCGGGTTTGGAGGCCAGTACGCGCGAGAGCTCCGCGCGCATCTGCCAGCCGCCGCTAAAGCTGGCAAAGGGCTTTTCGAACTCCTCGACCGCAAAGCCAAGCCCGCCGAGCGAGACCTTGACGCGGGTTTCGATCTCATAGCCGCCGAGATGTTCGAAAGCGGTCTGCACCTCGCCCAGACGGTCCAGCAACCGCACGCGAGCCGCATCCTCCTCCGCCGCCGCCAGAGACGCCCCAAGCGCGTGCAGCTCATGTTCCATCTCAGCAAGTCCGGGAATCCCGCGCAGCGCATATTCGATCAGCGTCTCGGTGTCGGACGTTGCCTTGAGGTGCTGGCGGATGTACCCGATACGCGGCGACTGCTCGATGATGACATCGCCGACGTCGGGATCCGCCTCGCCCAAGATCAGGCGAAAAAGCGTCGATTTGCCGGAACCGTTGGGTCCGACAATCCCGATACGTTCGCCGGCATTGATGCGGAAATTGACCTCGCCGAGAACCTGCTGCGTGCCATACCGCACGCCAATATTACGAAACTCAATCACGGGCGCGTATGATGCTAAAAAGCGGCGCGGCTGACAATCGTATTCGGTTCACCCTATACTACGCCGTAACCCGATTCCGGGCGTCGTGCCCTGAACGTTCTGCCAGGACTTCGGCAACGACGTCTCGACGAACTATCATTCGCACGCGGCCGACGTGCTCCTGTGCGCGCTCGGCGTGGAGGAGAACGGGTCCTAGCTTAACAGGGCCGCCCGCTCGAAAATTCAATCCCAGATCGGGGCCAAATCCGGACAAGTTAATCAGGCCGTTGTCCCCTTCGCACCCTGTTCAGATTTTAACATCGAGAAACTCGGCGAGATGCCCCCCCCTACCTTTGCTCCAATCGCGATAAGCAGCCAGCATAGCGATACCCCATGCACCGCCTTCGCCTGCCGTCTCACGCGTGGCGACGGGAATGCCGAGCATTCCCGAGAGGACACTCTCCGCCACGCCCTTAGTCTTGAAGAGCCCGCCATGGCCAATCAGTGATTTCGGATAGACACCTTCGGCACGAAGCAGCTCCATGCCCATTGCGAGCGTCGCGAAAACCGCCTTGAGTTCAGCGCGAATGATGTTCGCCCTCGTAAGATGTGCCTCGGCCGTATGCGTAAGGTAGGGAAATGGGTTCTCCACCCCAGCCAACGGCTCAGCGGCAATCCAATTCGTGGCCGTAATGCCACCGCAATCGGCGTCGCCCGCATTCACCGCCTCCGTGAGCAGCGCCGCGTAATTCCCGCCGAAGAGCTCGATCCACTTGTCGAGCTCGCCGCACCCGTTGTTGCAGTGGACCATCGCCACGGGATCTCCTGCGGGCGTCGCCACCACGTCGATCTCAGGGTAGGCTTTCGTGAGCGGACGCTCCAAAACCGTCATCGCGAAAACGCTCGTGCCGACGGACACGTTGCCCGTGCCAGGACGCACCGCGTTCGTCGCCACCATGCCCGTGCCGCCGTCCCCTTCGGGCGGACACAGAGGGATCCCTGCTTCAAGTGTTCCGCTCGGATCCAGCAGCTTTGCGCCTTCGGCCGTCAACACGCCTGCGTCGGCTCCGGCCGGCAAGGGCTCGGGGAAGATCGCCGTCACGTCGATCCCGGTCTTCTCCTTGAAGATCGACACCATTCGCGTGTCATACGCCTTCGTCGCCGGGTCAACCGGAAACATGCCACTCGCATCGTCGAGACCGAGCACCCGTTTCCCCGTGAGGAGAAAATGAATATACCCGGCAAGCGTCGTCTGAAACACGATGTCCTTCACATGCGCCTCGCCATCGAGGACGCTCTGATAAAGCTGTGCGATCGACCATCGGATCGGCACATTGAAATCAAAGGCAGATGAGAGATCCGTTGCCGCTTTCGACGCATTGGTGGAACGCCAGGTGCGGAACGGAGAAAGCTGCTTCATCGCCCTGTCAAAGACGAGGTAGCCATGCATCATCGCCGAAATCCCCAGAGCATCGAAGCGAGCCAGGCATTCCCCGTATTTTGTCGCATAGTCATCGGCACAGGCCACATAGGCTGCGGAAAGATCTTTTCGCGCCTCCGCAAGATCATAGGTCCACACGTTGTTCGGAAGCGGCTTGTTCTCCCAGACGCAGGAGCCCGAGGCAAGGGTCGCCCCAGCCTCGTCAATTATCAACGCCTTGATGCGTGTTGACCCCAGCTCGATGCCAAGATAACGCTTCATTTGCCTACCCTCCATAAGCCAGTCACATATCCCAGTGATTTCTCGCCGTTCCGCCTTGCGGCGAGTCTTAACCCCTTGTGCACTTTTGCTCGCCCGTCAACATTACGCATTTGCTAGATCGGCACTGCTCTGCACATTATCGGACAGGACATCACGGCGCTACTCGACCGTCAAGGCCTCGACGGGAATGGCCGCCAGTTCGGCGCTATTGTTGTTCCAAAGCTCGCGGTTTTCGCCGACGCGGCCCACGCCGCCGCCGGAGTTAGAGTAGCCGACAAAGAGCATTCCCTCATGCTCGATAGCATAGGGATAGGCGAGTGAGGCGCGCGCATGCGATTCGCCCGGGCCTTCGGGGAACAGGGCGTGACGAATCACAAAGACCTGACTGAAGGTCGTCTCCCCCGGCCGCGTCAGCGCGATCGTCAGCGGGTGGCGTCGGTTTCCTCCGTCAGCAGTCGTGGAGCAAACCAGGTAGCGCTGGCCGGTGCTCAGTGTGCCGGCGTAGGGCTTGCTCGCCGCCATCGGCAAATTTGACGGCCGCGACGCGCTCCACGTGCGGCCGCAGTCCTCGCTGAATGCGACGAGGGCGACGGGCTGTTTCCCGTCACAGCGCGCGATATTGACCACACGCCGACCGTCGAGAAAGACCGTTGACTCGCCCCACATCTTCATCCCTGCGGGTTTGGGTATCACCACGAGATCCCAATGCGTGAAATCCTCGCCCCGGCTGATCGCGACCGCCGCGGGGTTGCCCTTGCCGACGCTGATGCCCGACATGATCCAGTTGCCGTCGGCCATCCGGATCGGCTCCTGCAGCGGCCAGAAGCCGCCTTCGGCCACCGTGCCCTTATGCTCCCAGGTGCCGTCCGCCTCGTTCAGCACATAGGCGCGCGTATGGACGTTGTTCATTGTGCCGGTGTACGCGCCGTGGAAGGCCCAGAGCCGGCCGCCGTGCGAGAGGAAAACGCCGTGGCTCACGCCCACGCCGGGCTCGTCGCCGGGGTCGATGGTGGAGACCGGCCCCCACGTCGCGCCGCCGTCGCCGCTCACGCGCACGCGCGCCTCCTCGGTATCGGTGTTCTCGCCGCCCTTGTTGTGCCCGAACGACGCATAGAGCTTGCCTTTGTGAAACACCAGCGCCACGCCGTGCAGGAAGCGGTAGCCGTCCTTCTGGAACTCGTAGGGCTTGATAACGCGGAAGGCGATGTTCGCGAGCACGGTCGCCTCGGCGGTTTTCGGAAGCGGCGCACCGGTCCAGAGGGCGACGGGTTCAGGCTCCTGAAGCGCGGGCAGGGGGATCACGGCCAGTTCGTTCGCGGCATGGCTCTTGTGGGTGTAGCCGACGTACAGCTTCCCTTCGTGTTCCACAGCGTACGGGTAACTGAAGTCGGCTCTGGGGTCGGATACACCTGGACCCTCCGGATAAACCGAGCGGCGGATGACGAAGACGTGGCTGAAGGTCGTCTCCCCGGGCCTACTGAGCGCGATCGTCAACGGCGAGCGTCCGTTGCCCGAGTCCGCCGTGGTGGTGCAGACGAGATACCGCTGCCCGGTGCTTAACACGCCGGCGTAAGGCTTGCTGGTGGCCATCGGCAGATTGGATGGGCGTGTAGACGTCCAGGTACGCCCAAAGTCCTCGCTGAACGACACGAGCGCGAGCGGCTTGGCGCCGTAACGGGAGATGTTGACGAGACGCTTGCCCTCCACGAGCACCGTGGACTCGCCCCAGACCCTGCCCAGTTCCGGCGCGGCGGGAATGACTACCAGATCCCACTTGGTGAAGTCTTCCCCCCGGCTGATGGCGACCGCAGGCAGCGCCCATTGGTCCCCATCGCCCCGGTCCACGCGCGCGCCGGCCATGACCCAGTTCCCGTCCGCCATCTTCTGCGGCTCCTGCATCGGCCAGAAACCGGCGTCGACGACGACGCCTTTCGGCTCCCAGGCGCCGGTGGCCTCGTTCAACGTGTAGGCCCGCGTGTGAGTGCGCTGGAACTTGTCGTAGAAAGCGCCCATAAAGGCCCATAGCCTCTCCTTGTGCGACAGGAACACGCCGTGGCTGACGCCGAGATTGCCCTCTCCGTGGTCCATCACCACCGGGGCGCCCCACGTTCTGCCGCCATCGCCGCTGACGCGCACGTGCGCCTCCTCCGTCGGCGTGTTCTCCGAGCCTTTGTTGAAGCCGTACGAGGCGTAGAGCTTGCCGTTGTGCCAGACCAGCCCGATGCCGAGCGTCCAGCGGCAGCCGTCGGTGTCCGGACGCTGCTTCTTGATGACGTGGAACGCGACGCCCGGCAGCGTCTGGATATCGGCGCTCTTGGGCAGCTCGTCGCCGCTCCAGAGCGAGACCGGCTTGGCGATCTCCGGGACCTTGTGCGGCGCGGGCTGCTTGTCCGCGAGAGCGGCGATCTCCTCTGCGGAAAGCGCCGCACGCCAGACCGCCACCTCATCCAGTGCGCCTAGAAACTGTTGCATCGTGTTGCCGCCGTTGTGGACGCCGCCCAGCGAGAAAGGCGCGGAAGTAGCCACGACAGATGCGCCCAAGGGCTCCTCGCCCTCGAGTTTACCGTTCACATAGATGCGAGCCCGCCCGTTCTCGAAAGTAACCGCGACATGGTGCCAGACACCGGGTTTGGGTTGCGTCTTCGATCCCGCGGTTTTCCAACCTTTGGCCTGAACATAAAACCTAAAATGCGCGTCGCGGTCGAGCATCAGCCCCCACTCGCGCTGGTTAACGCTATAGTTGTTCTTGGCGGAGATCATCTGCTGGCTGCCACCGGGCGCGTAGGCGTTAACCCACGCCGCGACGGTGAACGGCCCCTCGCCGATGCTCAGTTCCGGCGCTGAAGGCACCGTGACAAGCGTGGCCGCGCCGTCGAAAAAGAGGGACTTGCCCTCCACGCCCGGCGCGGTTTTCAACGCGCCATGCGCCTGGCCGTGATGCATCCCGCCAGCCTCTTCAACCTTACCCCCATCCACCGCGTCCAATGTCCACCGCGCCGCGGGCGGCACTACGGCCTGCGCCTGCGTTAGCATCAGACCAAGAGCGAATCCCAGTATCCTTTTCATTATGTCCCCGTTTTCGTGAAGTTTCGTGTTTCGTGGTTAATGCCGACGCGCGACTTACGACGCTCGACTGGCGAGTTGATCCGGGCTAACGCCTGTATAATCGCTGTTTCGGCGCCACCACGACGCCAACGCGGAGCTGGTCACCGCACTCCACGGGCCGAAGGTTGCCGAGGCCATGGCCGCCTGTGCGCTGTGCAGCACGTTGAAGGCCAGCCCCGTGGCCATGCCGCCGTTCTGGATGCCGACTTCCAGCGCCACGGTGCGGCAGTCGCGCGGCTCAAGCCCGGCCAAACGCGCGCCCTGGTACCCGAGCAGGTAGCCGAGCGCATTGTGAACCGCGGATGCGCCCAGCAGCGCGAGTCCCACGTGCAGCAGCTCGTCGCGCGACAGCGCGATCGTGATGCCGATGATGACACAGATCGACAGCATCGCCAGCAGGGGCAGCACGCGCGTTAGCCGCGCGGCCAGACGCGGCAGATAGCGGTAGGTCAGCAGGCCTGCGGCCAGCGGCAGAATAATCATTTCGACGATTGAAAGCATCATCGGCAGAACCTGGATCGGCACGTAGGCGCCGGCCAGCAGTCGCATGGCCAGCGGCGTCATCAGCGGTGAGAGCACCGTGGAACAGGCCGTCATCGTCACGGAGAGCGGCACGTTGCCGCGCGCCAGATAAGTGATTACGTTGGAGGAAACGCCGCCGGGGCAGGAGCCGATTAGAATCAGGCCCACTGCAACCTCTCCGCGCAGGCCGAAGGCCTGAGCCGAGAGGTAGCCCCCCAGCGGCATGATTAGGAACTGAAGCGCAATGCCGATGAGGATCGCCTTGGGTGTGCGCAACACGCGCGCGAAATCATCGAAGGTCAGCGTCATGCCCATGCCGAACAGGATGAGCTGCACCAGCGGCACAATCGCGCGCTTCAGCTCAAAGCCGCCCCAAGCGATGAAGGCGGCGGGAAAGGTCAGCGTCGCCGCGCCGGTCGCGAAGACCGCGAAAGTAAAGCCCAACCCGTGCAGGGCGCGCAGGCGGCCCCAGCGCGCGAACGCGGCCAGCGCGGCGAAAGCGAGCGCCAGAAATGTGCCGACTAACGGGCTCATTTGACGGTCGCCAGTCCTGCGCCGCTCAAGGCGGCGCGCATGCGTCCGAGCAGCTCGGGGTCGGTCACCGGCAGGATCGGGTGGCGCGGCAGGCCGCCCGAGCGGCCTTGGAGATTGACGAGCGCCTTGACCTTGCCGGGGTAGGGCGCCTGCAGGTAGGTCATGACGATCGGCACCATCTTGTGCTGGATCGCCATGGCCTCTGCCTGGTCGCCGCGCCGGAACGCCTGCCACTGCGCCTGGCACAGCTCCGGCGCGATGGTGACCATGGCCGAGAATGCGCCGCACGCGCCCGCCGTGTAGGTGCCGTAGAGCATCTGGTCGCAGGCCGCGTAGATGTTCGTGCCGCCCCGGCTCAGCGCGGCGATCTCCGCGAGGCGCACGGGGTCGACCTGCTTGACGCCGATGACCCACTCCAGCTCGCAGAGGCGAAGGACCTGTGGCGGAGTGATCAGGTTCGAGGCCACCACGTTGTAGATGATCAGCGGAAGCTGTACTGACTCGCCGATCTCGCGGTAGAACTGGAAGTTGCCCTCCTCGGTCGCGCCGTGGTAGAAGACCGGCGTCACCAGCAGGGCGTTCGCGCCGCAGGCTTTGGCGTCAAGCCCGGCGCGGATCACCTCGCGCGTGGAGTTGCGGATGACGCCGGCGTAGACGGGCGTCTTGCGCGTGTTCTCCGCCTGGATGAGTTCCAGACAGCGGCGCAGCTCGGCGTCCGAGAGCAGCGCCCCCTCGCCGGTGCTGCCGCCCGAACTGATGCCGTCCACGCCATGATCAAGCAGGTAGCGCGCCTCCGCACGGAAGGCCGCCTCGTCCAGTTCGCCCGCCTCGTCAAACGGCACGACCATCGGCGCGATCATGCCTGTCATTTTCCCGACGTCCATTACATCAGCCTTTCTCGTTTACCCGTCGTTATCGCACGACGATGACAACATGCTAAAATACGTTGTTAGTTTTTTGGCAATCACTTGTCGCGAACCTTCAGGTAATACGCCCTGTAGCTTTCGTACGCCTTCCGGCCCTCAACGTTCCCGTCGGAATCCATGAAAGGGTAGTAGCCCCAGTTGACAAGGTTGTCCGCAACCTTTGCCGCAGTCTGAAGTTTTTTCTCAAGGCTGTCGATCGGCGTGAACCGCCAGGGCACAATGCCCTCGCCCGGCTCTTTGCTTTTCCGTTGCGAAGTGGCCTCGCGTTCCAGCTTCAGGTATTCGTCCCAGTTGAGCACGTCGACCTCACCCGTTTCGACGTTGAGCCAGAATTGTTTCCCGTTCTTGCGGCAGGCTTCCGCGACTGCTGACCAGAACGGATCGCGCTGCTCCAACGTGAAGAAGCCGAGATGTTCGCCCGAGTCCTGGAGCATGAGGATGTCGATCCCCGTCTCCTTCAACGTGGCGTCCCACCACGCGGCATACTCATCAGGCCGCAGGTACGTGAAGCCGCGCACCCCTTTCTCGTCCAGCAGGAAGAACGGAGAGACGGCCACCACGCTTCGGGGGGCGGCTCGACGGCACTCGTCAACCACGCCCTTCCAATACGCGCGCCAGTATGCCGAAACGGTTTGCTCTGACGGATGGAGCGGATTCAGCTCGTTGTTGAGATACCAGCCGTAGAACGAACGGTGATGCCCGTAACGGCCTGCCAACTTTCGGATATGCGCTCTTGCGATCGGGATCGCCTGATCCAACGGCAGTTTGCCGGGCAAAGCCCCGCCGCCAGGAATGAGATCAATGATGACACGCAGTTTTTTTTCGTCGGCAATGCTATAGAGGGTCTCCAGCACATCCTTTTTGCCGTCGTTCCTCTCAGCATGATCCATGGCCGATTTTGAACCCAGAAGCCACAGAAGATCGAAGCCGATATCCATCTGGGTTTGGATTTCCTTTTCGAAGTCGCTCTTCTTCCAAATGAAGTGCCGGGGCGTGCCGACCCACCATAGCGTCCCACGCATCAGCGGTTCAATCCGTGCTCCTTGGGCGGTTCCCTCGCATTTCGGCAAAGCACAGTTGGTGCGCTGCGGCACTTGTCCTGCCTCACTCACGCGGATCCCCATACAAATCAATAAGATGGAGAGTGTTGTTAACATGAATCCTTGTGTGTTTCGTGGTTCAGGCTTTCAGCCGCGGCGACCATCTGCCGCAGGTTTTCCAGCGGCGTGCCGGGCGGCACGAAACAGCCGGACCCGAGAATGAAGCGGCCATCTGCTCCGCAGGCTTCGCGGATCGCCCGGCCCGATTCTACGAAAACCCGCTCGGTCGTGCCAAGCAGCAAGGTCTGCACAGGGTCGAGGTGGGTGTGTGTCAGGAAAGTGACATCGTTCCGGAGGTCATGCCGCAAAGACTGCCTCTCTGACGGTGGCCTCACGGTCGCGGCTCCCCTTCCAATAGTCGTCGTGGAGCCCGTCCGTGATGAGCGCC
>JAGOBZ010000524.1 GCA_017999015.1 Kiritimatiellia bacterium | reverse complement strand
ATTCGCGTTCCTTACCAGGTTTAGTGTGCGCCCCCTCCGGCCCAATCAGCGCCGATTCGCGCAGCTTAGTGTTCCCAATACCTCTTATTCGAGGATTTCGGAACACGGATTTCCGCTAATCTTCACTGATGTGGCACAGCCGCCCTCGGCTGTGGTTTAATCCCTTCAATTGCACAGCCGGGGGCGTCTGTGCCGCATCGGAAAGCAAGTTCACTACCGGGTATTGTGAAGAGCAGTATGGGAGCCTGTCATGCCGTATAAGGAATTTGATCGGAGCTCGTTGAAGATTCTTCCGCTGGCGGAGCGGGAGGACCGCGCGTTTATCGAAGAGGACCACGTGAAGCCGGACGAGCCGCCGCGCTTGTTCTCGAAAGAGGCGCAACGGGTCATCGACGAGGCGGTCGCCCGGATCGTGTCGGCGCGCGCGGCGGGCAGGTCGCGGATGCTCACGTTCGGCGCGCACGCGATCAAGAACGGGCTTGCGCCGGTGTTTATCAAGCTGATCGAGGACGGCTGGATCACGCAACTGGCCACGAACGGCGCGGGCATCATCCACGACTGGGAATTCGCGTTCCAGGGGCACACGAGTGAGCACGTGGCGAAAAACGTGGCCGCGGGGCAGTTCGGCATCTGGCAGGAACCGGGTTTCTATCTGAACCTCGCGATCATCGTTGGCGCGTACCGTGGTTTGGGCTATGGCGAGGCCGTGGGCGCGTTTGTCGAGCAGGAAGGCCTCGAAATCCCGTCCGAGGACGCGCTGGTAGCCGAAATCCGCGGCCACGCGGCGACGGATCCGGTCCAGGCGGCCGCGGCGGCGGATCTCTTACACGCGGTACGCGCGTTTGCGCTGAAACCGGGCCGGCTCGATGTGCCGCACCCCTATAAGCGCTTCGGGTTGCAGGCGGCGGCGTACCGGCTTGGCGTGCCGTTCACGAGCCACCCGATGATCGGCCACGACATCATCTACACGCACCCGATGAACCACTGCGCGGCCATCGGGCGCGCGGCCCAGCGCGATTTCCTGGCGTTTGCGAACAACGTCGCCAACCTCGACGGCGGCATCTACCTGAGCGTCGGCAGCGCGGTCATGTCGCCCATGATCTTCGAGAAATCGCTGTCCATGAGCCAGAACCTCGCTATCCAGCAGGGCAAGCACATCGACAACCACCTCATGGTCATCGTCGACCTCCAGGAATCGCACTGGGACTGGATGCTGGGCGAGCCGCCCGAGGACAACCCGGACTACTACCTGCGCTACTGCAAATCCTTCTCGCGCATGGGCGGCACGATGCGTTACCTCAGCGCCGACAACCGCGATTTTCTGCTGGCGCTGGTGCGGGGATTGGAGTAGTTGATCGTCACTCTAGCGCTTGAAGTGCCAAATCCCCGCAAAGATAATTGAAGTTGACAATTTAGAATTGTCGTCGAAGAAGGGCGAAGCGCGCACACAAGAGTACGCGGAGACTACGTCGATGAATGGCTGCACGGACAATAATAATCACGGCAAGACGTTTCTGATCTTCCTCTGTTTCTCCTTTATGGCGGTGGCGACAGCGGAATTCTTCTTTATCCTGGTTGGATTGTATTGGGTGCCGCCAGTTTTTGATGTACCGTGGTATTTTGATATGTTGGCATTTTCCATGTCACTATTAGCAATTCTATTGGCGGGATACGCCGGATACCGGGCAAAAAGGATTTATGAAAAGCTATGGGCGATGCTCGCCGGGCTGTCATCGTTAGGGACGCTCGGCTTTTCTATATGGATATTCTGGAGGATATCGGTGGTTAGTTCCAAGTTCGTCTTCTTTTAACCATATCCCCCCTGACCAACCAGGTCCGGTATGTGACGGCCGATAACCGGGACTTCCTGCTGGCGCTGGTGCGGGGGCTGGAGGAAGCCTGAGAAGCCTCACGTGAGACGACAAAGGCCACAAAGCGCGTCCTGCGCGGGGGAGTGCGTTGACTGGGGAGGATACGGGTGGTGGCATCATGTTCATCGAAAGACACGAGGGGTCGTGCGGTCAAAGTGCCTGCATTTTCTGACTCAACCGCATGGGTGGCACCATGCGGTACCTCAGCGCGGATAACGGCAACTTTCTCCTGCCGTTAGTACAACGTCGGGCATCGGAATAGACCAACGTATTGACGGTCGCCGACCGGACGTATGCGGAAGTCTTCCGCGCCTTGGCAGTATTCAACCGATCTTGACATATTACCATATTTCATGATACGGTCACCCATATGAAGACGACTATCGATATTTCAAACGCGCTGTATGAAGAAGTCCGGCGCGTGGCGCAGGTGGAGGGTACCACGGTAAGGGCTCTGGTCGAGGAGGGCTTGCGACACACGCTGGCGGAGCATCGGCGGCGTGTTCCGTTCACGTTACGTAACGCTACTTTCAAGGGGAACGGCCTGCGGCCGGAGTTCGCCGGAGCCTCCTGGGATCAGATTCGCAACTCCGTCTATGAAGGGCGTGGCGGGTGATTGCTGTCGACACGAACCTGTTGGTCTATGCCCATCGGGAAGACGTGGACTGGCATGGCGCCGCCTACGCATGCATCAAGCAACTGGCGGAAGGCACGACGCCGTGGGCCATCCCGTGGCCATGCATCCACGAGTTTCTCGCCATTGC
>JAGOBZ010000523.1 GCA_017999015.1 Kiritimatiellia bacterium | reverse complement strand
CCGTCGCTGGAACGTTGCCCGAGCTTAAAGATGCGCGTGTAGCCTCCGGGCCGTCCGTCCATGGCCGGGACCACGCAGTCGAAGAGCATCTGCACGGCCTTGGGGCTCTGCAGGCGGGACGCCGCCAGCCGGCGGGCCGCCAGCGTACCCTTGCGGGCCAGGGTGACCATCTTCTCGGCATCGCGACGCGCCTGCTTGGCCTTAGGCAGCGTGGTCTTGATGCTGCTCTGGACAATCAGGTTCGTCACCAGACTGCTCATCAGCGCCTTGCGGTGCGACGTCGAGCGCCCGAACTTTTTAGCGATTCTGTTATGACGCATGTTTCAAAACCTCAAACTGTTTACTTGTTACCTTCGAGCAGATCCGGATCAAACTTGTATCCGAGATAGAGTCCCAGCTCGGTCAGCCTGTCCTTGATCTCATTGAGCGACTTCTTGCCGAAGTTGCGATACTTCAGCATGTCCGCTTCCGTCTTCATCGCCAGTTCGCCGACGGTGGTGATATTGGCGTTGTTCAGGCAGTTGGCGGCGCGGACGCTCAGCTCGATCTCATTGACGCTCATGTTCAGGACACGGCGCAGGCGGTCGCGTTCCTCATCGACCTTCTTCTCCGACTCCTCGAACTCCAAGACTTCCTCGCTGTAATCCACGAACACGTCCAGGTGGTGGCGCAGCACGGCGGCGGCGGTCTTCAGCGACTCATCCGGCGAGACGCGGCCGTCGGTCCAGATGTCGAGAATCAGCTTCTCGTAATCCGTGCGCTGGCCCACGCGGGTGTTCTCCACCAGGAAGTTCACGCGCGCCACCGGCGAGAAGATGCTGTCGATCGGGATACGCCCGATCTCCTGCTCGTCGCCCTTGTTCCCTTCAGCCGGGCAGAAGCCGCGGCCGGTCCGGATCTCCGCCTCCAGCGCCAGCACGCCGTCCGCGTCGAGCGTGGCGATATGCTGGGTCGGATTAAGCACCTCGACCGCGTTGTCCTCCGCGAAATCCGCGGCGGTGACCACGCAGGGCCCCTTGCGGTTCAGCTTAAGCCAGACGGGGTTGCGGCTGTAGCTCTTGAGCAGCACGCGCTTCAGGTTGAGGATGATATCGGTGACATCTTCGCTCACGCCGGGCAGCGAGCTGAACTCGTGGCTGGCGCCATTGATCCTGACGGAAGTAATCGCGACACCTTCGATCGAAGAGAGCAGGACGCGACGCAGCGAATTTCCGACGGTGCGGGCGTAGCCCACCTCGAACGGCTCCGCGATGAAGCGCGCGTAGGTGGCGGTCGCTGTGTTCTCTTCCTTCTGCACACGGCGGGGCATTTCAAAACGACTCAAACGAATCGGCATGTTTCCGTCCTTTCAGGCCGCGCGCCCCTGCGGGCCGCGGCCATCAGCACATTCGCTTAGCGCGAATACAATTCGACAATGGCCTGCTCGTCC
Source organism: Kiritimatiellia bacterium (assembly GCA_017999015.1). GTDB lineage: Bacteria > Verrucomicrobiota > Kiritimatiellia > RFP12 > UBA1067 > DUPH01. Next base: position 1,209 of record JAGOBZ010000523.1, on the reverse strand, counting down.
ACGATCGGCGCGATCTGCTCGCGCGTCGGGATGCTCAGAACTTCCGCGCGGAAGGCCTTCCGGTCCAGCGAGAGCCACGTGGGCATCTGCTGCGTGGTGGCGGCCTCGAGACTGCGCGTGGCGAGGTCCCGGCTGCGCGGACGGTCACGGACTTCGATCACGTCGCCGACCTTGAGGATCATGGAGGGCACGGAGACCTTCTTGCCGTTCACCGCCATGTGGCCGTGCAGCACGAACTGGCGTGCGGCGCGGCGCGACGGCGAAAAGCCGAGGCGGTAGACGAGGTTGTCCATGCGGGTCTCGAGCAACTGCAGCAGCATCTCGCCGGTGACGCCCTTGCGGCGCAGCGCCTCTTTGTAAAAGCGCTTGAACTGGCCTTCCTGCATGCCGAACTGGCGGCGCAGGCGCTGCTTCTGACGGAGCTGCTCGCCGTATTCCGACATCTTGCGGTTGCGGCGGGCACCATGCTGGCCCGGCGCGGGCTGCCCCTGCTCGATGGCGCATTTAGCCACGTAACAGCGCGCGCCCTTCAGAAAAAGTTTCTGCCCCTCGCGCCGGCAAATGCGGCAAACGGGACCTGTATATCTGCCCATGTTAGACTCTCCTCCGTTTGCGCGGACGGCAGCCATTGTGCGGAATCGGCGTGCAGTCCTTGATCAGCGTGACGTGAATGCCGGCGGACTGGATCGCCCTTACCGCCGACTCGCGCCCCGCGCCCGCGCCCTGAACTCTGACTTCCACCTCGTGCATCCCCTTGGACATCGCCTGGCGGGCCGCATCCTGCGCCACCATGGTGGCGGCGAACGCGGTGCATTTGCGCGACCCCTTGAAGCCGGCTTTACCCGCCGAACTCCAGGCGATCACGCCGCCGCGGGAATCCGTGATTGACACCAGCGTGTTGTTGAACGTCGAACGGACAAAGGCGATTCCGGCGGGGATCGACTTCCCCTTGCCTTTTTTCTTGGCGGCATCGGCGGCTTTGGCGGGCTCGTCGCCCGCAGACATCACAGCCTGCGCCTCGCTCACGGCCACCTGCTCAGGGGTCGCCGCCTGCTCTTCTTGCTTCACAGCTTCTTCGCTCATGCGTATTCAGCCTCAAAATACTTGGCCGACACGGCATCGGTCCGGTCACGCGAGGGACAAATCACGCGCCCTGCCGTCGCCGGGTTTATTTGCCCTTGGCTTTTATCGCCGCGCGTGCCGTCTTGT
>JAGOBZ010000522.1 GCA_017999015.1 Kiritimatiellia bacterium | reverse complement strand
CTCCGGTCCGGCGCAGATCGCCAGATTTTCGGGCAGTGTCCACGGCGTGGTGGTCCAGATCAGCAGACTCGTTTCGCCCCAGGCCGGATCGGCGCCGGTCAAAACCTTGGCGCGGACCGTGATCGCAGGATCCTGCACATCCTTGTAGTTGTTGCCGGCCTCGAAATTGCTGAGCGGGGTGCTGAGTTTCCAACTGTACGGCATGATGCGGTAGGACTTATAGACGCGGCCCTGCTCCCACAGTTGCTTGAAGACCCACCAGATGCTCTCCATGAACGAGGGGTCCATGGTCTTGTAATCGTTCTCAAAATCCACCCAGCGTCCCATGCGCGTGACGGTTTTACGCCACTCGTTGACATAGGTGAGCACCATCGAGCGGCACTGCTCGTTAAACGTGGCCACGCCGAGCTGGCGTATTTCATGCGCCCCGCTGATCCCCAGCGCCTCCTGCGCCAGCGCCTCGATCGGCAGCCCGTGGCAATCCCACCCGAAGCGGCGCTCCACATGACGGCCGCGCATGGTCTGGTAACGCGGCACGATATCTTTGATCGTGCCAGCCAGCAGATGACCGTAGTGCGGCAAGCCGGTCGCAAAGGGCGGACCGTCATAAAACACGTAATCGCCCTTCTCCCGGTTACGGGCGAGACTCTTCTTAAACGTGTCGTTCGCCTCCCAAAACGACAGCATTTCGCGCTCCATCGCTGGGAAATCAGACTTGTTGGAAACCGGTTGAAACATGATGCGCCTTTCTTCGTAAATGTGTGGAATTGTAGCAGATTGCCCCCCAAACGTGAACGGCCAATCCGTGACGAAGAACGTCGTATACCCTCGAAGACAGGTACCCCGACGCGATCAAGGTCGTGCTCGTCATGGACAACCTCAACACCCACTCCGTCGCCTCGCTCTATCAGGCTTTCGCCCCCGATTTGGCCCGCCGTCTCGTGAACCGGCTGTGTGGGCTTTCGACGCTAGCGTCGACAACTGACTGCGCATCAAGTAGTTGCGTAAATTTTCACCCTTTATTTTGGCCTTAGAACGTGTTTTCGGGCTGTGAAAACGGCATTTTATGCGAAGGAAGGAAGGAAGGAAGGAAGGAAGGAACGCCGAACTCAGGACATCGAAGGTTGAAGGTCAAAACACCGAGCGTAAAACGGAGGTAACCTCTGGAGTTGGGGGTTGGCAAGAAGCGAGCAGGCAAAAACCCCAGCGGCGGTCTCGGCGAGACCGCCCTACCAGAAACCACTTGCTTTGTGCCCTTACCTTTGTGTGAGATTGAATGCGTACCCCTCAACGCTCAAGTTATGGACGCCCCTACTTCTCCGGCACAAACAGGTTCAGCAGAATGCCGGGGCGGATGCCGAAGAAAGAGGCGCGCTTGCCGCGGCCGAAGCGTTCGTCAGCCGCATCGCCTTGATCGGCGGCGGCGACCACCACGGTCGGCTGCAACTCTGACGGGATGTCGGCCACGCGGGTCCAGTACCCCACGTTGCGGTATTTGCGCAGATACCACGGCAGCGGCCAGGTGTCGGGCGTGGGCACCGCCAGCGCGATCAGGGTGTCCGCCCCATCCGCCTGCCGCGCGGCGCGTTCGATCTCCGTCACCAGGTTCATCGCGTCGCTGCCGGTATGCGCGTAGACGTAAGGGTTGCGCGGATCGGCCGGCATTTTGAAGCAGGCGCGGCACGCCTGCGCCGCATGACGCCATACCAGTGCGGCGACGCAGAGCACGACGAGCAGCTTTCCGCACAGGCGCAGCGGCGCGAAGGCCGACGCAGCTTGCTTGGCATCGGCCCGCGAGCAGGCCGTCCAGCACGCGCCGACGCCCGCCCCGGCGAGCAGGATGAAACCGTGCAGGAACGAGAGCGCGCACCACGGCGTCTTGTACGGGATCGCGCTGTAGAGCGCCGTCAGAACAAGCGTGTAGACCGACAGGAAACGCACCCAGCGCCGTCGTGTCCGGGTTGCGGCGTCGGCGGCACCTTGGCCCAGGAACGGCAAGAAGGCCAGCCCGGCCGCCAGCGCGGCCGGCAGCAACAGACCGGCTTCGCTCCAGACGGGCCCGCGCCCGTATTTGAACCAGAAGAGAATCTTGAGATAAAAGTTCCAGGGGTGCTGATGCTCCGGCACCGCAGTGGCCCGCGTGTGATAGGTCTGGAAGGTTGAAAAGAGCGCGTCGTAGACACCGCGCGGATAGGTGAAAAACGAAGAGTAGAAGAGCACGGCCACCAGCGCGGCCGCGCCGAGCGCCACCAGCGCGTCACGCGTACGCCACGCGCGCCACAAACGACCGAGACCGCAGGCCGCGACCAGCGCCACCGCTGCGGCGGCGAACGAAAGCACCGCCGTCTCCTTGGTCGCGGCGGCCAGACCCGCAAACGCGCCGAAACCGGCAGCCCAAAGTAGCGTTTCTGGTTTCTGGTTTCGGGTTTCGGGTTTCTGGTTTCGGGTTTCTGGTTTCTGATTGCTGATTGCCGATTGATGATCTCTGATCTCTGACTGCTGACCGCTGACCTCTGGGGTGGAGAGGGCTGCAACGTAGCGCACGGCGCAGAGCAGCATGCCGGTCAGGAAGGTGAGCAGCATCGATTCCTGAATGAAAAAGCGGCTGTAGTAGGTCATCGCCGGTGATACGGCGGTGAGGAGCGCGGC
>JAGOBZ010000057.1 GCA_017999015.1 Kiritimatiellia bacterium | reverse complement strand
CCCGTGTATGTGTTTGCGCCGTTGAACTGGATATAATTCTGTCCGGAGGTGGCCAGTCCGAACGGGCCGCTGATCGTGCCGTTGATGACGAGTGCGCCTTTGGTCTGGTAGGACGTGGATCCGCCCACAAGGGCCGACGACAAAACCACATTCTTGCTCAGCGTGAGGGGCATATTGATGGTCTGGTTGTTGGTCGGGACCCCTGCCGCCACAGCGATGGAAACGTTGTCGCCCAGTGTGACGGCATTGCCTCCGAGCGTGAAGGCCCCCGCACCGGCGGCGAAAGTGATGCCGTTGACAGTCACGTCGGTCAAGTTGTTATTGGGCGTCAGACGGGTGTTGCCGCCGAAGGTCAGCGCCGCCGGAAAGCCCGGGACGTTATCGTCGTCCCAGTTGAGCTGCGAGCCCCAGTTGTCGTCGTCGCCGCCGCCATCCCAGGTGTTGGCCGCCTTCGCCGACAGTGTGAAAAGCGATCCGAGTAAAAGCGCCGGCAGACATGCGGCGACAAAACCTGTTCCAAGCTGCACGAACCGTCTGTTGTCCATCATGGCAACACTCCTATTTTTTTCATAACCTACTTAAACACGTGAACCAGGTGAGCCTAAAGGGATTGTTCGGTGATCGTCGTTTTATGGTGTCTGGTCGATGGTTTCGACGGTCGCCTTGATGAATGAGCCAGCCGTACGGGGCACCACGACCGTTATTTGCGTTCCCGTTGTGGCGGTGACGTAGGTCGGGCCGGAAGACACAAACGCTTCCGCCAGATCGGCGGTGCTCCACACGTTGACGATGCCATTGATCGTCTGAAAATTGACTCCGCCCGTCGCCTGAATCACGATCGTGACCTCTGTACCGGCGACCGCGATCGAGTCAATAAATAGCGTCGGATTCGTACCCGCGTCAACGTTCATCAGATAGTCGTCCAGCATGTCGCTGTCCAGTGTGACAAGGTTGTTCTCGAGCGCCCAGGCGGCGATCCTGTCGGCAGGCGCCGCGCGGCCCAGGCCGGTCGCAATGAGTGCGGGTTGGCTATAAGCGGCCGAAGCGATCATGTTCGTCGCGCCGGCATCGCCCGCGACGGTGCCGTTGATGGCGGTGATCATCGTGGTGCCTGTCACCGTGTTCGTGGTATCGCCCCCCGTGAACAGCGCTCCGCCCGAGGTGATCTCATACCACGGACGAGCGTTGATGACGATCTGCGAACCGTTCGGAACAACGGCATCATTGTTAATCGGAACACCGTTCGTGGACACCATGACCTGCGCCGGTTCGAAAGACAGCGTCAGCAAGACCGCGGACAGGCCCAGATCCGGCTCGGCGTCTGTGACAACCAGTTCGTCGAGCATGCCCCGGCCCTTGAAGGTCACCTCTTTGAAGCTTGGGTCGTTCGATGCCGACCAGAACCACGGGCCGGGAGAGACAGCCGAGTCATCCATGCCGGCCGCACAACTGACAACCGCCTGGTCCACATAAACTATGAACGCATAATCCGCCGAGCCCGACAATCTGCCCAACTTGATCGTCAAGCGGTGCCACTCGTTCGTGCTGATCACGAGGCCGGTATCCGAGTTCGTCATGTTCTGCCCGGCCCCGCCCACGCCATGGCAGACCCACAGGTGCAGGTTTGTATCCACAAACACGGCGGCCTTAACAGTCGGATCGCTGATCGTCGGATGCTCCGCGCTCGGCGTGAACTTGACCAACGTGTCCAGATAGATCGGACTCTCCGAAAAATCAAACGCCGCATGGTTATTGGCGGTGCGAACCAGTGTCTTCCCGCCCGTATCGATGTCAAGAGCCAGCGCCGCCGTTGAACCCGCCAGCGGACGCACCGAACCGGCATAGGCCGAAGTGTCCTCCGCCAGCTTCGAGAAATCATTGGCCTCGGCAAGCCACTGGCGGTTCGTGAATTCGCCGTTTTCGCCATACGGCTGACACTTGTACGCTCCGATCGGCATATTCACATAGCCGTTGGTGGTCCCGGCCCCTTCTCCCACGTATTCGAAATTGTCGGCGACGCCGGGCTGCTATGACAGAACCGCCCGCACGATGGCGTTGGCGATCTCCGACATCCCTTTGTCGTCCGGATGGGCGCCTACGCCCGCGTTCTCATAGTATCGTTCCGAACGGGCATAGTTGGATTCATCCTCGCCAAGCGCACCGATGTTGACGAAGATGGCTCCCGCCTGCTGGCTCACTTGGCTGAGCGCCAGATCTTTCGTCTCACTCGCCCAGAAGCAGCTCCGCACGACGACGATGGGCCGACTGCGCGCGCGGACCCCGTTGATGATGCGCGCCACGCCGTCCTTGAACTGCGTTTTCTGCTCCTCCGAGGTGAACGCGGGCACATTCTCGCCGATCGCCAGAACGAACAGGTCTGGGGCGAAGGCAAACGCATCTGCAAACTCCGCCTCCACGTTGTAGTTCGTATAGCCCCGCTCGAAAGGCGCGCCGCTTTGGATCATGATGTCGGGAACGGCCCCGGTCAGTTCGGCCACCCTAGCCTGCACGATATGCACATAATCCCTCGCCTGTGCGCTGGCCGCCATGCCCCAGTTGTTGGTCCAGCCGATGGCCGGATTGGGGCCATGCCTCGTGATGCTGTTTCCCACAAACAGGATCTTGCGGACACCTGAAAACGTGCTGGCGTTCGGCTCGCTTCCTTCGCCCCGTATGCAGGCAAACGCCAGGCAGCCCATCGCCGACACAATTCGAACGGACATGTTAAAAGGACTGTTCATGCACATTTACCTTGTGCCGAATGATCCCATATTCCTTAAGCTGATGGAAGTCGGATTTGCCCGTACTCCGTTGAAACCAGCAACTTGGCGCAGGCAGGGTTCGCGAACGTGTAGCGGCCCTCCAGGTCGAGGCCGTAAATGGCTTCGCCGGCGGAATTGAGCAGGAGGCGCACATGCTCCTCGCTCTTCCTCAAGCTCAGCTCGTTCTGCCGCTGTTCCGTGATGCCCCGGTTCATTCCGATTATCCGCTGCGCTTATTTCACGCAGAACGCCCCAGGCGCGAGAGAAGAGCCGTCTTCCAGCGCGTAAGGCGTATTCCCGAAATTGACGGTAACGACGGTGCCGTCCGCGAACGTCGATCTCTGGACCGTACGGTCGGCCGTGAGCGCGTGATGATCGAGCATCTCCGAATAGCCCGTCTTGCGGGCGACCGGACATGTCGCCTTGTAGCTGCGGATGAATTCCTCTTTCCGCTCGGTCCACAGGCGGTGGTCAAAAATGTACATCGGCGCTGTGCCGTAGAGAACGTTGAAGAGGTCGCGCTTCGGCCACAGGCTGATCGGGCGGTTTGAATAGTCGTACCAGTACCAGTGTGAACAGGCGCAGTCGTGGTACACGAGCTCGAACAGCGGAATGCGGTACTTCTCGCCGAGGTTGAAGTCAACCACACGCGAGAGCTCGGCCGGCGTCACGTTCGTGGGGTAGAGACCTTCGCGGAAGATGTCCGTGCGGTTCGCGCCGGGACGGCCGTGCGGCATGCGGCTGTTCCAAGGCGAAAGCATGCCCTCGAAATAATCGCACACCGGCACGGCCGCGTCCATGCCCTGTTCGCTGCCGACGACAAGGTTGAACTCGCGACCGAGCAGCCCGAGCAGTTCGCACGCCGCCGCGCGGCTCTGTGAACGCGTCATCGGATGCGCCGGATTCTCGCATTCTTCCCAGCCAACCGACGTCGTCACGTCGATAAACCGCGTGTTGAACGGAACCGTCTGCAGTTCGCGCGCGACGTTGCGGCGTTCGCGCGCGGGCTGTTTGAGCGTACACTGCGTGGCGCAATGATGCGTTTTGCCGTCCTTGCCGCGTACGCCCCAAGCCTTGGCCCAATCGTTCGAATCGGCCGATTTCCAGATGATGTCGTGGGGCCAGGCGGACGTGTTGCGGCAGATTTCGTTGTTCGGGTCCGCCTTCATCCCGATCGCCTCCATCTGTTCGGGATAGTAGACGTCGCGGTAGCAGTCGTAGCGTCCCACGAGCACGTCCGGCATCGCCGCGAGCGCGGCAACGGTCGCCGCGCCGCCGCCCGAGCTCCACAGAAAACGGTCGAGCCCGGCCGCCTTCAATTCCTTCGCCATGTCGACGGCGCCGGGTTCCTTCCAACCGCCGAAATACCACACGTTCGCCGCGCCCAGCAGACGGTCGATGTGCGGACGCGCCTTCGCCTTTTCGCGGAACGTTTTCACGAGTCCGTTCGCCGCCGCGTACGCACGGTACCGCTTCGCCATCGCGACGTAACCGCCCGAAGTCAGAAACACGTAGCGCGCGCGCCGCGTGTACCCGAACTGCCAGCGCGTCGGCGCCCACCCCGGCGCGGCCCCCGCCAGAACGCCCTGCGCCCGGTACGCCGTCATCTTCGCATCGTCCGGCGTTTCGAGGATGGTCATCCAGCCTGCTCCCTCGGCACCCTTCGATATGCCGAAGAACGGCATCGACATTCCCGCGCTGTATGCGGAAAGATCACCGATCTGCAACGTGTTCGTGCCGAGCGGCAGCAGAAACCCTTCGCTGACGGGCACGACGAGAAAATCCCCCGTCTGGGAGGCGAAGGCGTCCGGATACGCGAACGTCCTTTTCAGCGCCCCGGTGCCGGAGACGGACGCCGTGAACTCAGCCGGTGCGGACGGGTCGAGGGCGAAACGGACCGTTCTTTCGCCACGCGTCCGGGCGTCTGTCACGTCGATTTCAAGTTCCCCCGCCGACGGACAGCGCGCCGCCCGCACGAGATAGGCCGGGAAATCGCCCGCCGCCGCGGTGGAAGCCCACGTCCGCCCCGTCCGCTTGTCCGTCACGGAGAGCCCCAGGTTTTCCGCCCGCACGTTCAACGCCAGCGCGTCCGACTCAAGCGTCCACTGCTCCGGCAGATCCGCCGCCAGCGGCACGCAGCCTACCTTCTCCAGAATCGCGGCACTGACATCGCCCGTGTACGGACCTAGCCCACCGACGCGCGCCTGGATCGACGTCGAACCGAGGGGAATCGTGAATACGCTTTCGCACGCTTCGCCCGCGAAGAAATCCTTCGCGCCGAAGCCCCACATCAGCACCTTCCCCTTTTCACCCGTCAAGACAACCGACACGTGCGCCTGCTGCTTCGCGGGCGCCCCCGGCACCGCCGCCGAACGGCAGGCCAGACGGTAGACTTCGCCGGGCTTCACCGCGACGTTGCCGCCTTTCAGCGTCAAGGCCCAATCCTGCTTCCCCGTGTGGACGACGCGGCACATCCCGTTCGTCGCCGTCAGCGAGATTTTCCCATCGCGCGCGAACGGAGCGCCGTATTCGGCGAAAGCGGCGGACACCGCCAATCCGCACAACAAACCAATCATCACTTTATTCATCGGTCAAAAAGCCCATCCTTTTTATTCTGATAACGCTGAGTGTCAGTTTAACTCTGGTTTCCACCAGAGCGACCGCCAATAGTCTGCGTCTGCCTTGAAATAATCGATGGGGCCTGCCGCAAGGTCCGTCTCGGGCGGCAGAATGCCGAAGCGCTTCATCCAGTACACGTAGTACGGCTTCGGACGGTAGCCGGGGTATTCGAGACGGCCCAGCTCGCGCTGACGCGCGTCAGCCTCGGCGATCAGCTTCAGTACGGCCGCATAGTCGGGATCGTCCTTTCCCGTGAAGGCTTGCACGGCCTTCCCTTGCGCGTTCGTACACCACCCATAACCGCCTTGCTCGCGCGGCATCGCCGCCGCGAGGAACGGAGACTTTTCGGGCTGCGTCATATTGAAAAGCGTATAGGAGTAGTTCGGGCTGTTGAGCCAGTCCGGCGGACAACCGTTCGTCCACCGGTTGCAATCCCGCTGTTCGCGGCGCAAACGTCCGAGCTTGTACATGTTTTCGTGGCAGGCGTAGCATTTCCGCCGCGCGACCGCCTCCAGCGGTTCGGCCAGCCGCGCCTTATCGAAGGAGGTGAACCACCAGTCGCCGCCCACGTTGCCGTTTTCGACGAGCTGCTTGTTCCGTTGAGCGCCGATCTGGCTCTCGAAGTGGTTATGCGTGGCGTACGTGCCCGAGTAGTGCGCGCTTGATTCTATCCAGAGGCGCATCGCGTCCCATTCCTGCGGCGTCACCTTCACGCCGTGGTGCGAACCATCGAGCTTCCTCATGAGCGGCGAAGCCCCTGTGCCGAAGCCGTAGCTGCCGTGATTGCCGTTTTCTTTCCAGCTTGTCGCGCGGCTGATTTGATCAAACGCATAGAGCATGTCATAGCTGAGCGAGCGCCATTCGGAGAGGTCGGCGGAGAGGATCACGCGGGCTGTCGCCTTCTCGGCGGAGTGGCAGGAGGCGCAGCGGCGGTCGAGGATCGGCTGGATATCGCGGCGGTACACGAACACGTCGGGCACGCCCTCCGGCCTGCGCGGCTTGGACGGCGCGCGCTTGGCCGCGAGCAGCGCGCCCTGCCGCTTCAGCACCTCGCTGCCGGAGTTCTCGTTGCGCTTCTCGTGGCAGCCCACGCAGCCCTGAACCTCCCCCGGCATCACCTGAGTGAAGTTCTGCATGCGCTTGACGGCAATCCCCTTCTCGTCGAGCGCCGCGAACATGAAAGCCCGCAGCGCGGGCACCTCGAAGCTGGCGCTGCCGTCCGCCTCCACCGGCACCTCTCCGATGATCCGGTGCAGCGAGATGTGCCCTCCGTGGGCGCCCCGCGGGCCGTGCCGGCTCGCGCTTTTCGGCAGATCCTCCATGATCAGAAGTTTTTTGACCGTCCCGCGCGGAACATTCTTCATGTTGCGGCTCTGGTAGACATCCGCGAGCATGAACACGCCCGTTTCCTTCGAGCGGTCGATCTTCTCCGCCAGCACCGGCTCGCGCGGACGCGCCCGGAGGGGCTGCGGATCATGCACCATCATCGTGTCGGTCCACACGGTCTCGCACGCGCCTTGCCGGTTCACGAGCTGCAGGTCGCAGCCGCGCGCCACAAGGAAGCAGTCGCCGGACAGCGGATAGGGATCGCGGAACCCCTTCATGCAGAGCGGCCCGCCGTTGCCGATGCTCCACCCAAGCGCTTTCGCGACATCCGGCCCGATCCGCTGCGCCGCCGCGTCGTCGTCCGGCCCTCTGTCGAGGTTCACGAGGTATAAGTGTCCGGCGTTCTCGCGGTATCCGAACGCGGGGGAGAAGGTGCACACGACCTGCCGCGTCCCCGGCACCGGCATCGCGTCGCACTTGGCGTGAAACCGTTGGTAGGCGCGCCCTTCGTCCGAACCGCCCCAAAGGAGCTGCTGCCCCGTGCCGTCCGGGTTCATTACCCACAGATCGCGGAAGGTCTCCGTTGCGCGGTCCACATAATCCCATCGTGTGTAGACGATGCGGCCGTCCGGCAATACGGCCGGGCCATCCTCGAGCAGCACGTTCGAGGAGAGCGGCAACACATTCTTGCCGTCCGCATCGCACCGGTAGAGGTTTGACGTGCGCACGCGGTTGCAGGGGATAAACCGCCGGCAGCGGCCGCTTCCGAAGAGGATGCCGCCGTCCGGCAGGTAGCACCCGTCGAAATCGTCGTCCGGCCCGTCCGTGATTTGCCGGATATCCGAGCCGTCGGCACGCATCTCGAAAAGATGGTAGACGCACGCGATGCGCGCCTCATGCGTCCGGGCCTCCGGCGGCACGTGCCGCCACGCGAAAAGCACCTTGCCGCCGTCATAGCTCACGCGCACATCGCGGATATTGCCGTTCGGGTCAGCGAAGAGCGTCGTCACCTTACCGGTTTTCAGATCGAGCTTTTTCACTGCCGAGCCGACCTTCGGGTACACCTCCTTGGTCCACTCGTCAGCATTTTCGCCGAATGTGGCGTACATCAGGTGGTTCTGGCAGAGCGGCCGCGTACAGAACACGATTTCCTGCGCCCCGTTCAACGTCCCCAGCGCAATGTTCTTCAGGCCGGGAGGCTGGGGTGCCGCCCGCGCGGCAAACGCAAGCGCTGCGATGAGAAAAAAGGCCGTTTTCGTACAGTTCGGCCGAACACGTTTATTCTTCAATTGACGCCTCATCTTCTTCATTCCGTCGGACTTCCTTTCGGAGTAAACAAAGATGCATGCTCGTGCGTGATGTCGGTTTCACTTGTCGGTTCCCCAGACCTCGAATTCAGAGACGCCGTTGTCCGTGAGCGGGAAGGCCTGTTTCAGGTTCGTCAGCTTCACCGACGAACAGGTCTTGGCCGGGAAGGTGAAGGTCTGCGGCTCCGCGGTGCAGCGGAGCGCGATGTCCTGCTTCTCGCCGTTCGAGAATTCCAGCGTGGCGGAGGTCCATGTGGTGCCCTGTCCAGGGGTCAGGGCCAGCGTCAGGACGACCTTCTGCGCGATGATCTCGCGGCCGAATTCGACGTTGAGCCAAAGGTCGGTGCGGCGGTCGGGACGCCAGCCGCCGCCGTCGCGTTTCCCGTCGATCGCGCACACGGGCGAACACTGCGGCAGGTATTTGGAATGCGAGTTGGCGGCGGCGCGCGGATAACTGCGCAGCCAGTAGGTGTAAGCGTCCGGGTTGAGCGCGAGGTTGCGGACAGGATTACCGGACACGTTGCTGCCGCCGCGCGCTGCGCGTCCTTCGGCCAGCCCGAAAATCGGGACGGTATTCGGCAGATTGTCGTAGTCCGCCACAAACTTCGCCTGCGCCGCTTTGCCGCCGAGGTCGAAGGCCGGGAAGTCGGACGGCGCGAACGCCTTGCCCGTGTCCGTGTGTTCGATGAACTTGGCGATGGCGTCCGTTTCGAGCTCGGCCGCACGGAGTCGCTTGGCCTCGAAGTAAAGGTAGATCTGCCGCATCTTGCCACGGTAGACGTACCAGGGCGTCAGGCCGGAGTGCGTCGCGTGGTTGAGTTTGTCCCAGAAGTTGAGCTCCATCCAGGATCCGCAGTAGGGCACATTCAGATCGATCCAGCAGGCGACCGCGCGCTTTTCCTCATCAGTGAGCTGGACACCGTAGTGAGACGGCTCAAGGTAGTCCATGAGCCGCGAAGAGGTCGAACCGTAGCTGTAGGGAGGAAGCATCGCGCAGGCGCTGGAGACGTGAAGCCAGTTGATGATCCCCTTGCCGGCGTACTCGTCGGCGCTGTATCCCACCCGGTCGGGGTTGGGGACGTTTTCGGGTTTGCCGCCGAAGCAGGAGAGGTAAACCTTGTCGGAGGACGCGGTCGCTTTCCCGCCGATCCCGTCCTGCGGAATCTTCGCGTTGTAGCCGAAATCGGTCAGCGCGATGTAGGATTCCGAGAAGATGCGGCCGGGGTTGCCCTGCGTCACGTTGCCGTAGGGGCGTCGCGTGAGGCGCCATTTGGCGCGGCCGTAGATCTCCTCGTTACTGATCGGGCGGTAATCCCCCAGCAGGCTGAGTGGAACGTCCGCCTTGTCGGGGTTTTTCTTGCCGGCGTGGCATTGGATGCAGTGCGCGTCCCAGATCGGCTGGATCTCGCGCGTGTAGCTGAAACCTTTAGGGACGTCCATGCCCTGAGGGGCGTTGGAGCCGAGATAGGCCATCGCACGTTTCTGCGACTCGGTTTGGAAGCGGGCCATCTCCTGGACCGGCCCGTGCTCGCGCTCACGGGGCGGCCTCAGCCGCTGCGGGGCCTTCTTCAATGCTGCGGCGGTGTAAATGCGGTCCGACGTTGTGCTGTTTTTGTCCTCGTGACAACCGACGCAGCCGAAGGTCTCGCCCGGCAGGACCATGGTCCAACTGCGCATGTTTTGCACCATGCGGCCGCGCGCGTCGAGCAACTGGAAATAGACCGGCACGCGCGACGGGCATTCGAAGGCGCAGCTCCCGTCGGCCTCGACGTCAACCTCGCCAAGCACATGCTTCACATCGTACGAGCCGTTGTTGATGGCGCAGGGCGACGTTTGGTGGCCGCCCCACGGGTGCAGGCCGAGCGCGACGGTTCCCTTGGCGCGGTACTCCAGCGCCACGACCCGCATTTTCGCGATCGTCCCGGGCTTGACGCCCTGGAGCCCCGGGCCGAAATAGACGTTCTGCACGTAGAACAGGCCCGTCTTCTTGCGCTCGTCCACCTGGGAGATCCGGTTGAACGCCTGCGGACGGGCAACGAGCGGGATCTGCTGGCCGGAGGAGATCGTCGGGTCGTAGATGAGCAGCTCGCGGGCGCCTTGGCGGTGCTGCCAGTAGATGCCGAAGGCCGGCGAACCGGCTTTCCCTTTGGCGTCAATGCCCTTTAATCCACGGATCGGCCCGCCTTCTGGCGAATAGCAGACGACGTAGTTGTCCTCGTCGAGCGCGTAGGGGTACTGCCACTGGTCGCCGCCCGTGTCGTGCACGACCGCTCCGCCCGTGCCTTGGCTCTCCAGGTATGGATAGTCCTTTTCAGGCGCGAGAAGCTTGACGCCGGTGCCGGCCTGGGTGCCGACCGTGCGGTCGATCATGATGAGCTTGCCGCGTTGGTCGATGTGATGGGCCCCGGAGACCGCGATCATTTTCGTCGAATTCGGGACGGCCCGCGCATGGAGGGTCGCGGCGGGGAACTGCGAGTTGTTACCGTAATACTCGGTCTGGCCGGTGCCGTCGGCGTTCATAACGAAAAGGGAATGCAGATAGCCGGCAGTGCGGTCGGAGTACTCCCAGCGCGTGTAAGTGATCCGCCCGTCGTGGGTCATGTGCGGGAAGACGGTGTGGCCGTGGTCCACGCCCAGGCGGCGGATGTAGCGGCCTTGCGCGTCGCAGGTGTAGAGGTTGCAGACGCTTGACCACCAGCAGGGTGCCGAGAAATTGCAGCGCGTGGAGGTGAAGACGAGATCGCCGTTCGGGAGCCACTCCGGCTCCATGTCGGCGACGCCGTCGCCGAACGTGATCTGCCGGGGCTCTTTCTTTTCAAGGTCCATCACGTAGAGGTGGAAGTCGCCGCCGTGGTCTTGGTCCGCCGTGCGCATCGAGAACGCGAGCGTCTTGCCGTCATACGAGAGCGACGGGTCGCGGACGATGCCGTTCGGGCAGTCGAGGATGACTTCTGTGGCGACGGTTCCGTCTTCATTCACGCGCATTTTGCAAAGTTGCGCGCCCATACGGTAATCGCGCCCCGTCTCGCGGAAGACGGCATCGGTCAGGTGGTCGGTCAGCGCGAACATCGCCTGGGCGTCGCCGAAAACAAAATGCTTGGCATAGATGAACGTCCGCGGCTGATCCTTGAACACGCGCGCCAGGCGCTCTTTGCGGCGCACGCCGCACGCTTGGAAATAGAGGTTCTGCCAGGCGGGGTCGGCCCCCGGCTTTCCCGCTCCGGCCAGCGCCGCGAACGTTTTTTCGATTTTTCCGGCCGCCGCGCTGAGGCCGAGGGCTTTAAGATCTCTCAGCACGGAGCCCAACAGCTTCTTTTCCTGAGCGTTGGCCTCCTTGGATGTGAAAACATTCTTCACGTCCAGCGAGCCGAGGTCCTGGTAGACCCAATCCCGCTGGAGGCGCTGGTTCGGAAACGCGATTGTGTGGCGGTTCGCGATGTCCTCTTGGGAATATTGTTGGGCGGACAGCGGAAAGACGCCGGAAGACAGCAGGCAGAAGGCGGTGGCCGTCAACAGTTTGAACAACGATTGCCTCAGATCAGACATGCGCCCCCCCTATTTACGAAAAGCGGAATCACCTGCCCCAGCCAGGACAGTCGTTTGATACACTTATTGCACCGCATTGACAAGTCTGAACCTGAGACGCTTATGCCATCATTAGGCAAGTAGCTGCCGACTCGCGCGGAATTATAGGTGGCGGGATCAAGGTTGCCGCTACCGGAGCAGAATGGCTGTTCCCGCCGAAACGACCGCGAACGCCTGCGGCTCGCTGTACACGGTCAAGTCGCCGTCAGTGACTTTGACGCGGAAAGCATACACACCCGCACTGCTCACCGTCACCTGCGTGGCGGCGGCGGTTTGCGCAGAGAATGTCGCGCCCGCCGCATCTCCGGAAACCACCTGCCATTCATAGGCGAGCGATGAACTTGACGGCAGTCCGTCATCAAACGCCGT
>JAGOBZ010000056.1 GCA_017999015.1 Kiritimatiellia bacterium | reverse complement strand
AGCGGTTCGGCTGCTTATTGACAGAATGAACCGAGAAGGATGACTCCCGCCGAGCGGGTGAACCAGTCGTCAGGCAGCGCCGCGCATACCGTGCCGTTCTTGCTGAGCCGCCACGCGCCCTTTCGGGTGTTGCCGACCGCCACCGCCCATCTTTGTGCGGTGCCACGTTCCACGAGGTTGCTGACGCGCGTCCTCGGCAGTTGCCACTGTGTCCAGACATACGCCCGCAGGCGTCTCCTTATCCAGTGGTCAAGCTCCCCGGCCAGCGTCTCACAGAGGCCGGGGCGGAAGTACCCGCCCCAGCCCCGCAACAGGCTGTTCAGTTCGCCGATGACCGCCGCCAGACTCCGGCCCCTGTCGCGGGCCGTCAGCTTCCGCACCTTCCTGCGGAACCTCAGAAGGCTCTCCGCATGGATGCCGGTGCGCGTCTTCCCCATGAAACGCGTGATACGGAAATCCCCAGCAGGCGGACGCCGCCGCTCTCTTTGGGGATTTCTGCGCGGCGCACGGGACTCGGCTGAACCATTGCCGGAAGAAGTGCTGGACAAACTTCTGGACAAAGAAGGCATGACCTTCTTACGCTCGATTATGGAGACCCGCCTGGAGGTCGCTGACGTTCGAGAAGAAGTCAGAACCGACGATAAAGTCGATTGACATCCGGTATTATTTTGGTATACGGTATATACCATGGATTTCGAGTTCGATCCAGACAAGAGCGCGACAAACCTGATGAAGCATGGCATCGACTTTCTCGAAGCGCAGGCACTTTGGGAAGATGCCGACAGACTTATTGTGCCCGCGAGGACGCAGGGTGAGGCGAGGTACATGCTGGTCGGCAAGATGGGGCAGAAACATTGGTCGGCCATATTCACTTACAGAGGCGAGGCGGTCCGGATCATATCGGTTCGCCGTGCGCGGAAAGAAGAGGTAGACGCCTATGAAAGCTGAAGCCTTTGATAAGGCCTTTGACAACGGCGACGACGTGTCAAAATATCTGAATTTTCCCAAGGCAACCCGCCCCGGAAGAGAGCAGAAGCGAGTCAACGTTGATTTTCCCGTGTGGATGATTCAATCTCTCGACAAAGAAGCCCAACGGCTCGGCGTTCCCCGACAGGCCGTCATCAAAGTGTGGATTGCCGAACGGCTGAGAGTCGGCACTCACGCTTGAAATCGCTCGAACCCGTCGGCGCAGACAACGCGGCTCCCGCCGCGTGTCTGGCCTCTGACGTTGGGCAGGGAAATGTCACATCATGAAACAAGCGCAACTGCTGCCAAGTGTAAGGATGCGCATCATTCTGGCTGCAATGACCTCGCTGCTGATTCTGTCCGGTTACGCGCCACATTCTGCGCCCCAAGTTGGTGAACGCATTACCCGGCTGTCTGATCCAACCCGGGCAGGTGATAAGGGCAGCACAAACGTGGTTCTGGAATGTTCGACCCTCGTTGTCAATACCCGCCGCGGAAACCGAAGCTCTCGCGCGTCAAGCCGCGCGGCAGTTCCTTGATGAAGCGTGAGGGCTTACAAAAGAAGACGCCGCCGTCGCGCGTGCGGCGCATCTCGGGCGCGCACAGCACCAGTTCATCCTTGGCACGCGTGACCGCCACGTAAAAGAGGCGGCGCTCCTCGGCGTCGTCCTCACTCTCGCCCATCGACCGGCTCGACGGGAACATCCCTTCCGAAGCCCAGATGACGATCACCACCGGCCACTCCAAGCCCTTGGCCTGATGCACGGTGCTGAGGTGCAGCATGTCGGCGTGCTCGCGCGCCATCTTGTCATACTCGTGGTCCACGTTGGTGAGCAGCGCCACTTCTTGCAGAAAGCCCGCCACACCGCCCTCGCTCTTGCCGATCTGAAGGGCCAGCTCGCGGATATCCTCCTCGCGTTTCTCTGCGTTGTCATAGACCTTGGCCAGATAGGTGTGGTAGAACACATCGCAGAACCGCTGCACCGCTTCACCGCCGGCGGCCGAGAGCCGTTCGTCGTGATACGCTTCCATCAGCCGGTCAATCTCCTGCCACTGGCCGCGCGCGACAGGCTTGAGCGCCGCGACCAAACGCGCGCGCTGTTGCGGATCGCTCGTTTCAAAGCGTCCGTTCAAGGTTTCCCACAGCGCGTCAATGGTCTTCTCGCCGACACCGCTGAGCATGCCGAGCAGGCGCCCGAACGCCATGCGGTCGGAACGGTTCTCGCAGACCCGCAGGAAGGCAACCACATCCTTGACGTGCGCCTGCTCAAACACGCCGATACCCGAAGTGATCACGAACGGCAGACGCGCGCGACCGAGCATCATCTGCAACTCGATCGAATGAAAATGCGCCCGGTAGAGCACCGCCATGTCGCGCAGCGCATAACCGTCTTCCTGATACCGACGGATCATGGTCAGCACCGCGCGCGACTGCTCGTCACCGTCGCGCACGAAAAAAACCTGCGGCTTGCTGCGCGCCTTGCGCGTGGGGCGCAGCGTCTTCTGGAACTGCTCGGGATTGCCCTGGATACAGGCGTTCGCCACAGCCAGCACCTCCGGCACGCTGCGGTAATTGCGCTCAAGCTTGACGATCCGGCAGCCGTCCCAGCGTTTGGGAAACTCCATGATGTTCTTGAAGTCCGCGCCGCGCCACGAATAGATGCACTGAAAATCGTCGCCCACCGCCATCACGTTGCGGCTGAGACCGCCCAGGATGTCCACCATGCGGGCCTGCAGCAGATTGGTGTCCTGATACTCGTCGACCAGCACATGCCGGAAGCGGTTCTGATAGAAACCGCGCACCGACTCGTGCTCGACCAGCAGCCGCAGACCGTTGACCAGCAGGTCATCAAAATCCATCGCCCCCATCGCAAGCTTTCGTTCTCCGTACAGGTTGGCGACTTTGATGATCTCCATGGGATCCACGCGCAGTTCCTGGACCGTCTGCTCCAGCACGTCCTCGATGTCGCACGCGCGATTGGCAGCCGATCCGATCAAGGACGCCATCACATCCTTTTTGGGGAAATCCTTTTTGTTGCGCACGGTGTCCTTGATGCAGCGGTCGATCAGCGCGTGCGATTCGTCACGGTCTAGGATGGTGAAATCATTGGGATAGCCGAGCCGGTCGCCGAAGCGCCGCAGGAAACGGTTGCAGACGTGATGGAACGTACCGCTCAGAAGGTTGCCCACCGCATCGCCGGCCACCTCCTTGGCGCGTTCCAGCATCTCGCGCGCCGCGCGGTTGGTGAAGGTCAGCAGCAGCAGGCCGTCGGGGCGTTCACCGCGTTCGACCAGATACGCCACACGGTACACCAGGGTGCGCGTCTTGCCGGTGCCGGCCGCAGCGAGTACCAGCAAGGGACCGTCACCCGCCGTCGCGGCCTCACACTGTTCCGGGTTCAGGAGCTTCGAGTAGTCAGTCATGGGAGCGTATGATACGCGACTCATCCGCGAAACTCAATGCCACGCGCTGCGAGCATGCCGCAGGCAGCTCCAATGTCCTTGCCGCCGCTGTAGCGGCGCACCACCGGTGCCGCCAGATGCCGCCGCAGCGCGTCACGAAAAGCGTTACGCTCCGTGTCGTCGGGCGGCATGAAGCGCCCGGTCGCATCGTTGACATCGATGAGGTCGAGTTGCACAGGCAGTTCGCCGGCCCAGTCCGCCAACCGTTGCGCATCTTCTTCAGAGGTGTTGAAGCCCGCAATCAAGGTCCAGGCCAGCGTGACGCGCCGGCCGGTCGCCGCGTGGTACTCCGCCAAGGCTTCCCGCAACATATCCAATGGATACCGGTCTTCTACGGGCATCACGCGCCGGCGCTTGTCGGGGTCGGCTGAGGTGAGTGACACGATCAGCCGATAGGGCTGCCGTTCCCGCGCCAGCCGCAGGATGGCCGGCACGATGCCCGCCGTGGAGAGCGTGATCGCCTTGGCGGAGATCGCCAGCCCGCACGGCTCCGAAATGATCTTGGCGGCCTGCAGGACCGCGTCGAGGTTCAGCAGCGGCTCGCCCATGCCCATGAACACCACGCCGCGCACAGGTAACGGAGACTCTCGGCGAATCTGTGCAACCTGCGCGACGATTTCCCAGACCTCAAGATTTCGCGAAAAGCCCAGGCGGCCGGTGGCGCAGAAGGCGCAACCCAAGGCGCAGCCCGCCTGAGAGCTGACACAGACGACCGTCTTTCGGTCGTCTTGCCGGTGGGCCAACGGAATCAAAACCGACTCAAAGCGGGCGCCGTCAGGTGCCGCAAAAAGGAATTTTTCAAACCCGTCTGCCGCAGACGCACATCGATCCAAAACCGACAGCTCCGGTATGTGCAGGCAGTTGCGCAGGTCATTCAACCAGCGCGCGGAGATCGTCGTGTCCTGATCCGGCCAGATGCCGAAGCGTGCGGCGGAGGCGAGCAGGCGCCGGGCCAAACGGGGCGTCATGCCGCGGCTGGCATAACGCGTGGCAAGTTGTTGCGCGGTGAATGCGGTAACCGGTTCCGTCATCATGGCGGAAAGCTTGCCGCATCAGCGGCGTTTACTCCCTTTTCCACGACAGCGTGAACGGGACATCCTGCGAGGCGGTGCTGAGCAGCTTCACCGCGACCACCCCGCCGGCTTCCGACGCGGCCTGGCAGGTGATGCCGTCACCGGCCTGAGCCGAGGCAAGCCCGAACCCTTGCGGCGCGCGGAAGCGCAGCGTGACCGGATGATCCTTGACAGCCTTGACCGTACCGGCCAGCGCGTTGCGCGCACCGTCCCACGCCAGGCTTGCCAACTCCACGCCGCCTTGCGTGATGTGGCGGTCACTGCTGAGAAAGTGCGGCACGGCCTGGGCTCGGTGCACGGCCAGCAGGCGCACGCCGTGCCCCGGCACCGGCATATCGAAGCGCGTTTTGCGCTCGCCTTGGTAGGTGCCGGTCCAGAATTCGTAGACGGCATAGTCGGCAGCCGCATCCAGTCCCAGCTCATCAAAGGCAAAACCCAGCTTTGCCTCTTTTTCGTCCCAGTTGAACAGCGCCACCACCTGCCACTCCGCAAAAGGACGCCGCACGTGCAGCGCCCAGACCGGCAGCATGTCGAAGACCGGGAAGAGATCCAGCGGTCGCACGTCGCAGACCGGCAGCGCCTGCTGCAGCAGCCGCATGCGCTCCGGCTTCAGCTCGGCGAGTTTGTCGCCGGAAAACATCATCTGCCCCGGCAGCGCCACGACCGTTGCCGCCAGCCGCGCCTGTTCGATGCCGAGATAATCGCCGACCATCAGCGTGTCGGGATCGGCAAAGAAAACAATGTTGTTGGCGAAGATCTGGTTGAGCGTGCAGCGCGCCTGATTCAGCAGGTTCGGCCACTTGGGCGGCTGGTTCGGATGCACGATATCAGCCCCGGTGCGCGAGGCGTCGGCATAGGCGGCCTCGGGGCCGGTGAAATGGCCCTGGCAGGCCAGGAACACACGGTCCTCGCCGATGCCCTCGCGGAACGCCCGCACACAGCGTTCGAAGGGATCAGGACAGGCCGGATCCTTAAAGCAGGCGCGGATTTCGGGCCGCTCGAAAAAGTGGGCGCAGTAACCGGGGCCGCGGCCCGACATGCCGTCGATCTTGAAATACTCATACCCCCACTCGCGCGAAGCGATGCGGTGAATCTCACGCAGGTGGTTGATCATGTCGGGATGCGTCGGGTCAATGGTGAACTTGCCGTTCCAGGTCGAGAGCGGCTTACCGTCCGGACCGTGCAGGAACCACGCTTTGTGCGCCAGATAGAAGTTGGTGCTGCCGGTGCCGAAGGGCGCGGTCCAGAGCCCCGGCCTGAAGCCGAGCGCCCGGATGTCGTCGGCCAGACGCTTCATGCCGAGCGGGAACTGGCGCGGATTGGGCGCCAGGCTGAGGTTGTCAAAGTTGCTGACCGGCAGCGAGTCGGAGTTGTCCTGCCACGACTCGATGTGCCAGAACTCCATGCCGAAAGGCTGCAAGTGCTTCTGGCCGACGCGAGCCTCGGCCAGATTGTCCTCGGCAGTGGCTTTGTCGAAATAGATGTTCCAGGACATCCAGCCGGTGGGCGGCGACGGACAGCGCGCGCGGTTGATGGGCTTGTAATAGGGCACATAGCGGTTGCGGTAGTAGTCGCGCTCAACCGTGAAACTCCAGACCGCTTCGGCCGCCTCGTGGATCGCCGCGTCCAGCGTGAGCCCGTAACGCCCGCCCCCCTGGGTGGCGAGCCGCCGCGCGGCCCCGCCGCGCAGCAGCAGGCCGCGGTCGCGTTCCGGATCGAAGAGCGAATCGTTGAGAGCCGTGTCCGGCCGTCCGGTTCCCAACTGGAGCACGCGCGAGCCCTTGAACGGCTGCGTGCGGCAGGCGAAGCTGTCCGGCGTGAACGCCACGCTGCCGGTCATGCGCAACTGGCCGGCATAGCTTTGCGCCGTACGGTGGTACGCCAGCAGCGAGAGACGGTCGCCCTCGCCCTGAAACGCCAGATATCCCTGCACGTTGCCGCGGGGATCGAGCAGCGCGAGGCGGTTCGTCACCGCATCGCGCGGCGCGACCACACGCCAGTCCTGACCGCCGGACGTAAAGGCCAACGTGCCGCTGACCCGCGCCTCGCCAGACGCGTTCACCAGTTCGAGACGCGCGTCCGCCTCCTGAAAAGTCACCTGCCAGTTGCCCAATGTCAAACTGACCAATGCCGCAGCCAGAGCCCCCATGCGAACCTCCTCATTGCCTTCATGCCGATGTGTGATGATAACACCGACAGTATAGCGGGGAGGCCTAAGCGCTGGCAATGCGCGAAATGACCTCAGTTTTATACTTTTTGGCCGACTTCAACCTTGTCTCACACCGGCAGGTTGAAGGCCCGGATGATCTCGTCGATCACCGGCTGCCCCATCGGGACAAAGCCCCCGATCGGTAAGCTGTCCAGAATCGCTTCGGCCGAGCACTCCAGCACTTCCAGCAGGTCAAACGCCGAAAGGATGTCACGGCCGAGCACCATCACCCCGTTGTTGCAGAGCACAGCGGCAGGATGGCGCAGGGACATGTGACGGACCATCGCCTCGTAATCGTTGAAGGTAGTTTCGAAAGGCAGCAAGCCCACCTCGCGCAGAAAAATGTAGCACTCCGGCAACGTGCGCGTGTCGATCGCCTTGTGGCAGACACTGAAGGCCAGCGCGTTCAGCGGGCATGCGTTGATGACTGCATGGACCTCCGGGTGCGCGGCATAGACAGCCTGATGCGCCAGCACCGCATGACTGGGCGTCTTGCCCTGTTCGCACTTGCCCTTGCGGATCATGACGATCTCCTCGGGCAGCACGCTGAACCGGTCGAGCGGACGCGGCGTGATCAGAAACGAATCGGCGTCGATCCGTGCCGAAAAGGTTCCGGTTGCGCCGGTCAGCAGGCGCTGGCGGTAGCCGCGTTCAACAAATTGACAGAGCGCGTTGCGCAGCTCCTTTTCGCGCACCGTCATCATCTCCGGGTCATAGGCGAAGGCCGGCAGGCGCACATCGGACTTGCTCTCGAGCTGAAGTTGCTGGTCAGTCAGAAACTTCGGCGCGCCCAGCGTGGAAGCCTTGATCTCGGTCTTGCAGCACAGCTCCAGCGTCTCGAAGCGCTGGAAGGCGTCCTGCAGGTTCTTGCCGCCGCAGCACACGCCGTGGCTCTCCAGCACCACGCTGTCAAAACCCTCCGTGAATTTGGCGGCGATCTTCTGGCCCAGATCCTCGCTGCCCGGAACGCCGTACGGCGCGAAGCCCACCTGGCCGTTCCAGCGGTATGTCTGCGGGATCAGTTTGGTCTCGGGCACCTTCTTGGAGATCGAAAAGGCGACCAGTGCCATCGGATGCGCATGCACCACCGCGCGAATGTCCGGGCGCGCCTCATAGATCGCGCGGTGGAACGGATACTCCGACGACGGCGCGTGGGGTCCCGTCACGCTGCCGTCACGCTTCACGCACACGATGTCCGAGGGCTTGAGCGTCCCCTTATCCACACGCGAAGGCGTGATCCAGATGTCGCCGTTTTCATCCAGGATCGAGAGATTGCCTCCCGATGTCGTGGTCATTTTATACCGGTAAATCCGCGACAGCGTCAGCGCGATCTCGTCGCGCGGATGCAGATAAGCATAGTTCATGGCGTCGTCCTTTCCCGTCCGATCCGGAGCGGCTGTGAAAACGCCGTCTGCTTATACCCGATTCCATCGCTTGACGCAAGCGCAATCTGATTGATTTTGAACGTTTGTGATTTATTATGATTCTTTTTGATCGTTTTCGACAATCCGCACCAGCCTGCATCATTTCGTCAATGACGATCCCGGCAGCTTTCTCGCGGACGAGGCCGTCCGAGCCCCCAGCCTTGCGCATCCATTCGACTAGAAACGCGCGATCTTCGCGCATCCCTGCCATGAACCGATCACCACGAATCGTTCATACAAGATTGATTTCCATAAGGCCACTATGGTTAAATCGACCGCGTTAAAATACTAACCGTCAGAAAGCGCCTTATGACCTCACTTGAACGCTATCTCGCCACTGTCCAGGGCCGCGCCACCGACATGCTGCCGCGCGTGCCGATCCTCATGCAGTTCGCCGCCGAGCACATCGGCTCGAATTACGCCGCCTTCGCCTCGGACTGGCGCGTACTGGTGGAGGCCAACCTCCGCTGCCGCGAGCAGTTCGGCTTCGACCAGGTGAGCGCGATCTCTGACCCCTACCGCGAGGCCCAAGGTTTCGGCGCCGAGATCCAGTACATCGAAGACCACGCGCCCTGCCTCGTGCGCCCGCCGCTCGCCGACATCCACGACCTCTCGCCCCTGCGCGACGACCCAGACCCGTACACTTCCGAGCGCATGCTCGACCGCCTGCTCGCCGTGCGCGAATTCAAGCGTTTGCTCGACGGCGACTGCTCGATCCTCGGCTGGGTCGAAGGCCCGGTCGCGGAGGCCGCAGACCTGCGCGGCGTGCAGGATTTCCTGCTGGATCTGATGGATGACGAGTCCGCAGCCTTCGCCCTGATGGCGCGCTGCACCGCGACGGCCATCCGCTTTGCCCGTGCCCAACTCGCGGAAGGGGCGGACACCATCGGCATCGGCGATGCCATCGCCAGCCAGTTGCCGCCGGATCTCTACCGCGAACGGGTGTGGCCGCTGGAAAAACGGCTGATCGAAGCGATCCACGCCGGCGGCGGACTCGCCAAACTCCACATCTGCGGCAACATCACGCACCTGCTGCCGCATCTGGCCGAATTGGACGTGGACATTCTCGACATCGACCACATGGTGGACCCCGTCACCGCGCGCCGGTGCATGGGGCCGCGCACCGCCATCGCGGGCCGCATCGACCCGGTGGGCGACGTGCTGCACGGCACGCCTGAGAGCATCCGTGCCGCCGTCGCGCAGAGCTATGCCGCGCTCGGCAACCCGCACATGGTCATGGCCGGCTGCGAAATTCCGTCCGGCACGCCCCCCGCGAACCTGGCCGCGCTCTGTGCCCCGCTGCCGTATGCGCCCTGACGCGTCTGCTACTTCGACAGTTCCTGACGCAGCTTATCCAAGAAGCCGCCGACCCGCTCAAGCGCCTGTTCGCCGACGGCGTTCTTCAGCAGGTTACCCAGCATGTTCTGCAACGCGCGCGTATCGAGGCGCGGTTCGTCCACAGTGCCGGAGACCGGAATCTTGATGGACGTGCCTTTGAGCACGCGGGCCGCCGCCGCGCCGACCAGCCGTTCCGTCACCGGCACCTCGATCACATAGTTCACCGCGCCGTCAAAGGCCACCCAACCGCCGATGATCACCGGCTGCTGCTCGATCACCATGCGCACCGGATCAGCCTGGATCCGTCCGTTGCGCACTGTCACGTGAAGCGGCAGACGCGCCACCTCATACACGCGCGTCTTGACCTTGATCAGGCCAAGCAACTCACGCAGCGACGGCCCCAGTTCCAGTTTCAGGTTTTCGAGCGTGACATCCATATCGGCGGCCACCCCGTGCTCCGGGTCCCTACCCGGTTCGATGCGGCCGCTGCGCAGATCCAGCGTCACCGTTCCGCCGCGCACGCGGCTGCCCTGAAACAACGGATTCAGGTTCACCAGCAACGTGTCGATCATCTCTTGCGTCAGCGCCACATGCTCCAGCACCCGCGTGCGCGGCGGCACCGTCAGCGTGCCGCCCCCGCGCCCGCCGACCGCGATCTCCGGCACCAGCCGCAGCCGTCCGCCGTTGAGCACCGGCTCATACCCGATGCGCAGCATGCCCTTGGACAAGCGGAACGCCGCATCCGCAGGACCGGCGCGCAGCCCAAGCCCGGCGAGCGACCCCACGTGCGCGGCCGCTTCAAGTTCGCCCTCTGACAGCACGGTCGACAGTCCGCCCGCCAGCGGCGAGGCAAACCGGAACGGCCGGAATTCACGTCCGGTCAATGTCATCTCATCGATGCCCTTGGCCGCCAGCAGCCGTGTCACCGCAGCGGCGTCCAGCGCCGCCCGGCCCTGCGCCGTGACCAGGCAGCGCCCGGCCAACTCGCTCGCCGCCGCTTCGGACTCCATCGCGAACACGCTGCTTGCCACATCCAGCTTGGAGACCTTGACGCCCGCCCCGCCTGCGGCCACGACCGCCTGCGCCGTCACGCGCACAGCCGGCTCGGCAAACACGACTTCGCCGTCGCGCTCCAGCGTGGCACCGCCCTGCGCGGTCAGCGCGATCGCCGTCCCGCGCGCGGCGCCGTCGCGCGTCACGCTGCCCTCGACCCGCACATCCGGCACGCGCCATACGCCGTCTTCAACACGTGCGGCGAGCGCGAGGCCGGCGGCATTCAGACGCGCCTTCACCCCTTCCCCCGCCACCTCAGCCGTCGCATTGGCTGCCACGCGGCCCTGCCACGCGGAGAGGCGACGCTGCACGGCAACCGGCACAAAGCCGCCCAGCAGACGGCGCGCGCTGGCCACTTCCATGTCGCTGGACACCGTGAACCCGCTCATCTGAAAAGGCCGTCCCTCGCCGGCCGGAACCAGCCGCCGGCACGCGCCGGACGCGCGTCCGCCCTCAAGCGCCAATTCAAAGGTCGCATCGTGCAGTTCAGGCTGCGGCACGTCACCCTGCAGCGGCACGCGCCCGGCCAGCTTCAGCGTCCCCTGCGGCACCACCGTGCGCTGGCCAGGCCGCACCTCCGCCGCCACGTCAGACAGCTTCAGGAACGAGGCGAGCGCCACGCCAGCCCCTTCGCGCCGGCTGGAGGCGTCGAGGTAGATCGACCCCACCATGGGCGGACAGGCCTTGAAGATGCGCGTGGCGTCGCGGGCAAACCGCGTCAGGTCAACCTGCGCCTTGAGAGTCGCCGCATCCAAGCGGCCGCTGGCAAACACATCGGCAAACGGGGCTTTGAGATGCAGGCGCTCCACCTCAGGCCACGCGCCGTAAGGGAAGCGCGCCTTCACCTGCAGCGAGGGCTCGGGCTTGAACGTGATCGGCTGCGCCCCGGCCTTCATCGCCAGACCGGCCGTCACCGCATCTGCCTGCACCTGCAACGCCGTGTCGCTGCCCTCGACCGACACATCGGCGCGCAGTTCGCCGCCGCTCATCGAGAAGGCCTTGGACAGACCGAGCGCCGGCCCGAAATCACGCGCCAGCGCCGCGAGTTGCACGGTGGCCTTGCCGCCCACCGCACCCGTCACCCTGCCTTTTTTCTCTGCTGCCTGCAGCGTGCCTTTCGCCTCGGCGCGCACCCATGGCGAGGCTAGGTTGAACTGGGTGATTGTGAATGTCTTGCCGTCAACTCCGATGTCCACCATCAGCGCCATATCACCGGGCGGCGACGGCTTTTCGCCCTGCGCGCCGACCGAGAGCCGGCTGACAGCCAGGCCGCCCGAGATGGTTCCCTGCGCCTGACCGCGGATCGTGGCGGTCAGCGCGCCTTCCGCCGTGCCGCTGCGGATCCACGCGTCGCCGGTCGCGTACTGGATAAGCGGCGCGAACGCCGTGAGATCCACGCCGACGGCTTTCAGCGTCATGCGCTCAGGCTGCTCCAACTCAGCGCCCTTGTAGAGGTCACGGATACTCTGAACGCGTCCCTCCAGCGCCAGCAAGCC
>JAGOBZ010000055.1 GCA_017999015.1 Kiritimatiellia bacterium | reverse complement strand
CGCAGGCGCAGCCTGCGAGTTGAAACCTGGCGAAACGACGCTCGGGCGTTCGCGTTCCGCCACGTTCCGGCTGCTTGCGTCCGATGTGTCGGGGTTGCATGCCGTGGTGAAGGTCGCTGGCGGCGCGGCGCGCCTTGAGAACCTCAGCCAGTTTGGCACGCGCGTCGACGATCAGCCGGTTGTCGGAGCCGTAGCCCTGATTCCGGGGCAGCGCATCGCGATCGGCAAGGTGACCGTGCTGCGTGTGGATGAGGCGGGCGGGGCAGACGCGGAAGCCCCGACCGGCGGCGGACATGAGCCGGCGACGCGCGCGGCGGATGCCGCCTTGACGGTCGCTGCCGCGCCGGCACCCACACGCGCGGCCCCTTCCGCTTCGCACGCCACCGCCGAGACGCTGGCGGATGACGCGTTCTCGGAGCTGACGCGCTCGATGGGCGGTGTGACCGGGCAGGGTGGCGAAGCGGAGGAGGGCGCGACGCGCGCCATGCAGACGCGCGCCGCGACGCCCGAGGAGATCGAGCACTTGCAGGAGCTTGAGCGTAAACGGGTGCGGCGCCGAATGACCGTGGGGCTCTCGGTCGCGATTCCGCTGGTCGTGCTCGCCCTCATCTTCCGGCCGCGGCGACCGCCGCCTGAAATCGAGATCGAATGGCCAAAAGATGCGGCAGGAAGTTATCTGGATCAATTCGAGCCTGCGCCCTCCGGCGGATACAAGGAGGGCGGATTCGATGTGTGCTTCCCCGGCAACGGCACCTTCAAACGCAAGGTAATCGAGGGCGGCATGGTGCTTGAAGGGTTCATCGGCCGCTCGCTGGATGTGCCGATGCGCGTGATGGTGCAGGAAGAGCGCGAGGTGCGCTTTGCGGGACTGTCGCGCGCGGCGGCCGTGGAGGACTGGATGCAGCAGGCCGCAGGCAGCAGCGGGCGCTGGAATTTTGACCGGCCGTCGCCCACGCCCGCTTTCTTCGGGCGCAAAAACGGTATTCCATACACGCGGGTGACCTATCTGCGCGACGGTGACGGCACGTGGTTCGGCGTGGCCAGCGTGGTGCTGTACGGCGATCGCCGCCTGGTCGCGCGCACTGAGGTGCCGGCTGCGGAGCGCATGCGCGCCGAAAAGATGATGTCGGTCAAGCTCATCCGTCCGTCCGACGCCTTTGAGTTCGCCTACTGGGAAGGGGTGCCGGGCACGGCCTCGCTTGACGAGTCCGCGATGCTGCGGCAGATCCGCGCCGATCTGGAACGGATCGCGCCGGCGACTTGGGCGGCATTGGAGTCGCTGCTGCAGACGCTGCTGACGCAGGCGGTGCAGGCCGGCCACCGCGAGGTCGAGACGGAGGCGCTTGCGCTGCTCGTCAAGCTGCGCGAGCGGCAGGCGCTCTGGTTCAACAGCCAGAAACTGGCGTTTGACGCCGCGATGATGCAGAACAACTGGAAGAAGGCCGAGAAGGTGGCGGAGTTCACCAAGGCGGTCTATTCGCGCGTGGAAGACCAGCGTTATTTCGATGTGCGCAAATGGAAGGCGGGGCCCTGAACACCATGCTGATTCGACTGGAACATAGCGGACGCATCATTCACGAGATCAGTTCGGGCGCGCTCGCCGGCGAGCTGGTCATCGGACGCAGCCATGCCTGCGCGTGGCCGGTGCCCAAAGAAGAGACCGTGTGCAGCTCGCAGCATGCGGCGCTCTTCCTCAAGGGTCGGCATGCGTGGCTCAAAGATCTCGGCAGCACCAACGGCACCTTTCATAATGGCAAACGGATCGCCAAGAAACGGCTGGCGGTCGGCGACAAAATCAGCATCGGCAACTGCGTGCTCTGCGTCGAGGCGGAACGCGGCGGGGACAGCACGGCCCGTTCGGAGCTTCAGGTGCTCTCCGGCAAGGGACGCGGCCAGCGCAAGCCTTTGGTGCCGCCGGTCTTCACGATCGGGTCCGATCCTGGGGCGAATCTGGTGTTTCTGGATATGCTGGTGTCCCGTCGTCACGCCGAGGTTCTGATCAAAGAGGACGGGAGCTGCTGGATCCGCGACTTGGGCAGCAAGAACGGCACCACCGTCAACGGCATGCCGCTGCGCGATGACAAGGAACGCTTGCTGAAAGACGGCGATCGCATCGCCATCTCGCATCTGGAGGTGGAGTTTCATGACGGGGCGATCAAGCGCTCGAACCAGCAGGTCTGGCTGCGCATCGGCATTCTGGCTGCCACGCTGGTGGCCGGCTTGGGCGCCTACGGACTCTACCAGCACATGCGGCCGTCCGCCGAGTCGTTCCTGCGCGAGGCCCGGCGTTTGGCGGCCGAAGAGGCATTTACAGAGGCCTCTGCGAGGGTGGAGAAGGCCTCCACCGCGCGGCACGCATCGGCCAAGCAGGTGACGATCGAGGAGCTGCGCCGGTTGCTGGGCGTGTGGCAGAACACGGTGTCGGTCTGGTCGCGCGCGCAGCGGGCGTTGGCGGAGGAGCGGTGGACGCAGGTGTCGCGCGATCTGGGCATGCTGCAGGCCAGCAAGAAAGAGGCGTGGGAGTGGAACGAGAAGGCCGCCGCGCAGAAAGAGGCGATGGCGGCCGCAAAGGTCTCGGTGGATGCCTATCTGCGGTCAGAAGCCTCGCTGGGCCGCGATGCGTTATCATTCGCGGATCTGAGCGGCGATCATGACGGGGTGCGGCAGGCGCTGGAAGGATTGGGTCAGACGCCGCCGGCTTACCTGGAACCGCTCAGGGCGGCGCTGGCGAAGATCGAGCGGCGGCAGGCCGCGCTGCTGGGCGAGAGCGGCCGGTTGGAGCAGGCGCTCGACACGCTCGCGCAGGAACGGCCGCCGTACGCCGAGGTCCGGCAGGCGTTGGCGCAGGCGCAAGCCAGCAGCGAGCCGCTGCTGAAGCGACGGGCGGAATCGTTGGCGCCGGCGTTGACCGCGCTGGCCGATTGCGCGGAGCGGCTGGAGGCCGCGATGCGGCAGGTGGGCGACCTGGCGGTGCAGCAGGCGCTGGCGGCCGAGATCCCGCTGCCCTCGGCCGATGCCTGCGCGCTGGAGCCGCGCGTGTCGCAGGCGCGCCAGACGCTGGAAAAACGGATCGCGCTGCTCAAGGCCAAAGGCGGCCAGCTCCTGATGCTGTTCGGCGATGTCGAGAAACGCATCGGGCGCGAAGGCGAGCAGCCGGCATGCCTGCAGGCGTTCGAGGATGAGGCGGTACGGGCCAAGATGTTCGCATGCGACGTGCTGGAGCAGCCGCTGCCCAAACGCAGCCGCAAGGAGCCCGTCAGCGCCTATGACCGGTTGCTGGGCGTCGAAGAGTTCTACACCTATCTGAGCGCCTATCCCGAGCCGGTCGATCCGGCGATGGTCGCCGACCTGCCGTTCGTGTCGCTGCTGACGCAGGCGCGCGAGGCGGTGCAGAAGATCGAGGCGCTCCAGGCGTTTGTGCGCCAGCCGGAGAACGCCTGGATGCTGGGGCCTGCGCTGCAGGCGCAGACGGTCCGGCTGGATGCGGTGCTGGCGCGGCGCGACGCGCTGGTGACGGCGATGGCGGCCAAGGCGGAAAGCGATTCAACGCGGGCCGGCTTGATCGCTGGCGGCATCGCCGCACGGCTGTCTACCCGGCCCGGCAGCGTGCAGATCAAGGCGTTGACGCCTGAGGCGTGGGTGGCTGCGGCGCTCAAGCGCCTGCGCACCGACCTGCTGCGGCTGAATGACCAGTACACGCTGGCCGCGCCGGCCAAGCAGATCGAGATCCGCAGCCAGATCTTGGACGGCGGCCTGCCGGGCGACTCGCTGGTGCGGCGCATGTGGGCCTTTCGCGATGCAGCGAGCGGCGGCCCGCCCAAGACCGCGCCGTGAGGCCTCTCCGCCGCCTGCAAAGGTTCGCAAAATCGAGGGCCGAGTTCGGATCATCGATGTTGCCGAAGGCGGTGATTGCGCATATGATGGGCGCATGAAATCACTGGGAATGATCATCGTCTGCGCCGGTCTGTCGTGGGCGGCGCGGGCTGAGGGCGAGCGCGTGACTGTGCGACCCCAGATCACGGATGAAGCGCTCATCAATCCGGGCATGGGTTGGGTGTGTTTCCACTACTCGAATCGGCTGTGGGCGTATGGCTCGCGTCTGGAGCCGGGCGATACGCTGGAGTGGTTCCCCGGCGCGTCCGTGATCTATTTCCGCCTGCCGTGGTGCTATCTCGAGCCCGAGGAGGGGCGCTACCGCTGGGATCTGATCGACACCTACGCGCAGCCGTGGGTGGCCCAGGGCAAGCGCATCGCGCTGCGGGTGACCGCCTGCGAGAACCGCTTCCGCTACGCCACGCCGGAGTGGGTACAGAAAGCCGGCGCGAAGGGGCTCGACTATAAATTCTCGACGATCGGCAAGCCGTCGGACGATACGCTGTGGGAGCCGGACTACCTCGACCCTGTGTTTTTGGAGAAGCTCGACCGATTCTTGGACGCGCTGGCGAAGCGCTACAACGGCAATCCGTCGGTCGCCTACATCGACATCGGAACCTTCGGCATGTGGGGCGAGGGGCACACCGGCGGAACCTCGAAGCTGTCGCAGGAAGAAACCGACAAGCGGGTCAAGGTGCAGATCGACCTATACAAAAAACACTTTCCTGACACACTGCTTTGCATCAGCGACGATGTGGCGGGCGCGTCCCGCCCCGGCGACCGCTTCCCCTCCACCGACTACGCCTTTTCGAAGGGCGTGACGCTGCGGGACGATAGCATCCTTGTACAGAAAGCGCCGAAGCAGTGGTACCACGCCGGCATGGCCCAGCAGTTCTGGCCGGCGCTGCCGGTCATTCTTGAGCATGAGCACTACGGGCTTTCGAAGGAGCGGAATGCGTGGGATGCGGCGCTGCTGGTCGAATCGGTCGAACGCTACCACGCGAGCTACCTGTCGATCCACGGGTGGCCGGATGTCTTTCTCAAGGAGAACCGCGAGGCGGTCGCGGCGATCAACAAGCGACTCGGTTTCCGGCTGGAACTGCGCGAGGCCGCCTTCCCGCGCGAGGTTGCGGTGGGCGAGGCGTTTCGGATCGACACGCTTTGGGCCAATGTCGGCGTCGCGCCCTGCCACGCGGGCGGCTTCGTGGCCTACACGCTGAAGGACGGCAAGGGCCGCATCGTGTGGGTCTCTTCTGACGAAACGTTCGATGTGCGGACGCTGCCGGTCGCTGCGGCCGGACAGGCGCAGGCGGTGGCGCGCGCCTCGACGTGCGCGGTCGGCATCGTGACGCCCATTCCGACGATCAACGACGGCGTGGTCCGGCACCTGCAGGAGACGGGCGATTACACGTTCGGCGCGGATGTGCCGACCGTCAAGCCGGGCCGCTACGGGCTTTTCGTGTCGGTCGGCACGCGCGACGGCACGCCGGCGATCGCGCTGCCTCTGGAGAACGGAGACGGATCCAAGCGCTACAAGATTGGGGAGATCATGGTGAACGCTCAACGCTGAACGTTCAATTCCCGAAGAAAAACGTCGAACGCTGAACGTCGAACATCGGACGTTAAGGGCTGGGGGGGGGAGAGAAGGCGATGCCTGCAATGAGAACCGGTTTGATTCTGGAACACGTCGGACAAGCCGGCTGCGGTTGCGTTCAGCGTGCCGAACGCGGTGCTGGTGTCCGCCTCCGAGCCTGAGAGAGAGCCTGTCACGGAGGAACAGATGGTGAATGTCAGAGTAAGTGCGGCGGGGCTGGTGATCAGTGTGGCGTTAAGCTTGCTACAGATAACAACTGGAAGGGCTGAGGCAACCATGAAGACGGGGACGGTCGACTATTTCGGATATGCCGGATGCATCGCGCTGGAGAACGGCGCGGGTGCGCGCGTGGTGCTGAGCCCGCTGGCGGGCGGGCGCGTGCTCGAGTATTCGCTCAACGGGACAAACGCGCTTTACCTCAACCCCGCGCAGCAGGGCTGGCGGCATGTGCCCGGCGTCCCGAGCGTCGACCCGTGCGGCGGCCGGCTTGACGTCGGCCCGGAGAAGACGATCACGCCCCACCCGGATCTGTGGCTGGGCGACTGGACGGGGGAGATCGTCGGCGAGGGCAAGGCGCGGCTGACGAGCGCGCGCGACCGGATGACGGGGCTGCGGCTGGTGCGCGAGTTCACGCTCGCGCCGGATTCGTCGAGACTGACGGTCGAGCAGCGCGTGACCAATGAGTCCGATAAGCCCGTGACCTGCTGCCACTGGAGCCGCACGCTGGCCGCTGGCGGCGGCATCGTGCTGATCCCGCTGACGCCGGGAAGCCGATTTCCGAAGAACTATCTCATGTACACCCCCGAGCAGGCGATGCTCTTCCAGCCGGTCGACCCGAACATCCGGGTGCGGGACGGCTTCCTCGAAATCCTGGGCACGCCGAAGTTTCCCAAGCTGGGAATGGACTCGGCCGCGGGTTGGTTCAGCTATCTGACGCGCAGCAACCTGCTGTTCACTAAGAAATATCCGGTCTATCCCGAGCGCGTTTACGGCGAGATGGCGGGCCTCACGATCTCGATCTGGTACTTCAAGGACGAGATGTGCGAGCTGGAGCCGATCGGGCCGCGCGAGGTCTTGGCGCCCGGCGCCTCGGCGTCGTTCGCCGAAACCTGGTCGCTGGCGCCGATGCGCTATCCGGCGCCGGGAGAAGCCATCGATCTGGCCGCGGTCACCAAGCTGGCCGGCCAATGAAGCGGGTGAGCGACGAACCTGAGGGGAGGTTTCCATGGAGAGGTTGCTGGTCTTTCTTTTTTCCGGAACCTTGTTCGCCTGTGCGCTGGCGGAGCCTGCCGGCTTTTGGCGCTTCGAGGAAGGGACGCCCAGTGAGGCTGCGAAGACGGTGGTGCCCTGCGGCGTGGCGGGCGTGTCTGAAAAGGGCCAGCCGCCCGCGTATGACGCGGACGTCCCTTTCGCCCAGATGTGGGACAGCGTCGCGGCGCAGCCTGCGGTGCAGACGAACCGCGCGTCGCTGCGTTTCCGCGCTCCCGACGGAGTGAACGGCGCGGCGCCGGTCGGGGGCGAAATCTCAGTCCCGGGCAAGGACGCGGCGCTGAAGCTCGCGGGCTTCACGCTGGAGGCGTTCGTCAAGGTTGCGAAGCAGCATCCGCGCCACGCGCTGGTGGCCAGCAAGCGCCGCAAGGGAAACGCGGGCGCGTGCTGGTCGCTCTCGATCACGCCGTCGGGCGCGCTGGGCGCGCGCTTCGACACGGAACAGGAGAAAGACGGCGCGAAGTCGGGCGCGTTCAACCAGTGCATGAGCGGAGCCCGCGTGCCGGACGACGGCGCGTGGCACCACGTCGCGCTGACCGTCGATGGCGCATCGCTGAAGGCGTCGCTGTATGTCGACTATCAGCCAGGCGGCGGCGGTACGATCGCGGCGCCGCTGGTCTACGACGACAGCGACTTCGTGATCGGCCGCGGCCTGGACGGCTGGCTGGACGAGGTGCGGCTGACTCCCGAGGCGCTGCACCCCGAGCAGTTCTTAAGGCCCGTGCGCTTTTTCTCGGAGCTGAAGCCGAAGGCAGCGTCTGCGGTCCCTTTGCTGGACCAGACGCAGACGCGCGTACAGTCCGCGCTCAAGCCGGAGCTGAAAAAGCTGGGCACGCTGATTCCGAAGCGCGTGCCTGAGATCGGCACGTCCATGTGGTCGCTGGGGTGCGAGACGCTCGACCGCGACTTGGCGAACTGGGACGCCTACCGGGGCTATCTGGTGCCGCTGGGCATTAAGCGCATCCGCCTGCAAGGCGGCTGGAACCGCACGGAAAAGAAGAAGGGCGAGTATGACTTCGCCTGGCTCGACCATATCGTGGACGACGCGCACAGCTTGGGCCTGCAGGTGTGCCTCGAGACCTCCTACAACAACCGCCTGTATGAGCCGGGCGGTGCGACCGGCCCGGGCGGCCTGCTCCCGGCTGGCGAGGAGACGCTCGCTGCTTGGGACCGCTGGGTCGAGGCCATGGCCCGTCGCTACTCCGCCAAGGGCGTGAAAGAGTGGATGATGTACAACGAGCCGAACCTCCGAAAGGAAAACACGCCCGAGCTGATCGTCGCGAACAACGTGCGCACGGCGGCGATCATCAAGCGGGTGGATCCGGAGGCCAGGATCGGCGCGTTCGTGCTGGCGGGGCTGAACACCGGCATGATCAGCAACATGCTGGTGAACATCCGGCAGCAGGGCAAGCTGGACCTCTTCACGTGGGCGATCTACCACGGCTACAGCGGCAACCCCGACAGGCTGAACGGCGGGATGGCCGGGTTCAACGCGATGCTGGCGGCGGTCGCGCCGAAAATCCGGCCGTGGCAGGGCGAGGCGGGGTGCGCCTCCGAGGAGGTGCAGTACGCGCTCTCGGGCATCGACTGGACCGAGTACTCGCACGCCAAGTGGAACGCCCGGCGGATGCTCTGCGACTTCGGCCACGGCGTCGAGTCTTCCGTCTTCTGCATCTCGGACGTGAGCTACAGCAAGGACTTCATCTCGCGCTACGGCTTGCTGAAAACAAACCCGGACAACTCGGTCATCAAGGTGAAGACCGCCTACTACGCGGTACAGAACGTGGTGTCGATCTTCAACGACGCGCTGGAGCGGGCGCCGGACTGCGCGCTGGCCGTGGCGGGGGCGAAAACCAACCTGACCTGTTTCGCCTTTCGCGACAAGAAGAGCGGGCTCGGCGTCGTGACCCTGTGGGACGGCTCGGAGATGCCGGGCAACGGCTCGGACAGCGAAACCGTTCGGGTCGCGGTCCCGGGCGGACGCTTCAAGGAGCCTGTCTGGGTGGACCTCATCACGGGCGTGGTTTACGAGATTCCGGCTGAAAAGATGACGGCCGGGGGCGGGACGGTCACGTTCGCCGACATCCCGGTCTACGACGGCCCCGCCGCGATTTTGGACAAGAGCCTGGTGTCCTTCGAACCGGTGAAGGTCGTGCAGAAAAAGACGAAGAAAACGGCCAAGCGGGCCGCCCCGGCGAAGAACGGCGAGCCGCCGGTCGCGGCGCACCTGCTGCCGGGGACGCAGCAGCCCGCGCCGGCCGTGCTGATCGTCGGGAAGACGGACGAGGAAGCCGCGGCTCTGGTCAAGTGGCTGAACGCGCAGGACGTGCACGCCTTTGTCGTGCGGGGCTTGGGCGCCGGCGCGGCTCAGGCCGCGCTGCGCTACGTGCGCAACCGCGCTGCCGAGTGGCAGGTCAAGCTGGACGCGGTTGGCGTGCTGGGGGTGGGCGCGGGCGGCGCTTGGGCCAAAAGCCTGGCTGGCAAAGGGGCTGATTTCGTCGCGGTGATCGACGCCGGCGTGACGGAGACGGAGAAGGCTGCCGCTGGACCGAAGCGGTTTTTTATCGGCGCGAAAGACGCCTGGGAAAAGCCGCTGGCCGAGTGGCTGGAGCCCTTCAAGGGCAAGGTGTTCTAGGAAGAAAGCAGAAAAACCGGGGGCGTAATGAGAGCACGTGTGAGCTGTTTGCTGATGGCGGCGGTCGTTCTGGCGATGGGGGCTGACGAGGGCGCGTTCGTGATGCGGGAGGGCCTGCCGAACGCCTGTCGCATCTGGAAAACGAAAAAGCAGTCCGGGTGCGTGTTCTATGTGGGATGCACAACAGATACGCCCCGCGGCAAGGCGCGGAACGCGTTCACGAAAGCGGTCACCCGTGCCTTCCCAGGCGCGCAGGGCGTTTATCCGTTCACCGCGTGGGGCAAGACGTATCCGGACTGCTGCTCCTCCGTGATCGAAACGTTCCGCGCGATGTCGGACGGCCCCTCGGTGGCGCCCGAGACGGGGTGGCCGTTCGCCGCGCTTACGCTGGTCGACACGTCCGACGAAGACATCGGGCTTCCCGAGCGGCAGGTGTGCGCCGCGCTGGAGGGGCTCATCTGCCGGACGAGGCAGCGCAATCCGAGCCGCGACATCCTGATGCTCCATCAGCCCGACGAGCGTTTTGTGGCAGCGTACCGTTCCGGAAAGGAGCCGGACGTGATCCGGTGGCATGAGGCGATCGCGGCACACTATGGCATCCCGAGCGTGAACCTGGCCAAGGCGGCAGCGCTCAAAGCGGATTGGAAAGGCGAGCCGGCCGCCAAGGATGCGCTGCTCGGCGAAGTGGCCGGCGCGTTTCTGGCGAGGTGCGCGGCGCAGCCGACGCGGGAGTCGCCGGTCAGGCATCCCTGCCCGAGTCCGCTGACGCCTGCGCTGTGGGACCGGGCGACGCTGGTGAACTACGAGCGGGGCGAAATGGACCTCGCGGGCTGGCTGGGCTGGCAGTTGAGCCCGGTGGACGCGATCTTCCACGTGGCCGTCTGCTCGAAGCCGGGGCCGGTCCTGTCCGTGAGTTTTGTCGGAACTGCGGCGGGCGTCTACGGTGTGACCGGGCCGGACGCGGGTGACCTCGAGGTCTCGCTGGACAACGGGCCGTGGCAGGTGCTCAAGGTGTTCGACCCGGCGTCCCAAGACGGCAAGTATCACCTCTTCCACCGCATGTTTGCCGACCAGCTTGAAAACGTGAAGCACACGGTTCGCGTGCGGGTGGCGGAGGCGGTGCCGCAGGGAAGCGCGGGAAGGATGGCTCGCGTCGGATGGATCACGGTCAACGGCTCCGACGCGAGCCCGCTGAGCCGGCTGAAGCCGATCGAGCTGGCCGACACGCTGTTTCTCCAGTTGGAGCCGCTGGCCTACCAGCCGCCGAAAGACCGCTGGAGACGGATCCCCCAGACGATGAAGCGGCTGCGCGAGGGCGGTAACGTCCGCATGGTGATGCTCGGCGACAGCATCATTAACAACATCCAGAGCTCGAACTTCAACCTGCTGCTGGAGCGCGCGTATCCGGGGAGCAAGATCGAGAAGATCGTGTCCGTGCGGGGCAGCACAGGGTGCTGGTACTATCAGGAGCCCGAGCACTTGAACGAGTATGTGCTGAAGCACAAGCCCGATCTGCTGGTGATCGGCGGCATCAGCCAGCAGGGCAATGTCGAGGCGATCCGCTCCGTGATCCGGCAGACGCGGGCCGCGTTGCCCGGCGTCGAGGTGATTGTCATGACCGATGTGTACGGCGGGCCGTGGGCGAAAGATTTGGATCCGTATGCTCCGGAGAACGCAGCCGAGCCGAACCCGGACGGATCGGGATATCGCGACCGGCTGTTCAAAATGGCAGGCGAGGAGCAGGTGGAATTTCTCAATGTCACCCAGCCGTGGGTGCGCCACCTTAAGAAGTCTAAAGAGCCTCTGGGCGCTTTCAAGTCGGACATGGTTCACGCCAACGCGCGGGGCAGCCAGTTGATCGGGCGCTTTCTCGAGCTGTACTTCGCTCCGGACGGCTGGGACGCGCGCGGTGTGGCACAAGCGGCCTTGAAACGGCCCGCTTCGGCAGGGCCATGAGTTCGCATAATCTAGAAGCGAGTTCGCATTATCGAGGTTGCTGAAAGGACCTGTTTGTCCGTATAGTGGCACAGCCTTTTAAACACGGGTTCGTTTTTGAAAAAAGGGGGATGAGATGAAGGCTGTTTTCTCAGTATTGGTGGGGATCGCAGGCGTCGCCTGCGCACAGGTGATCGACAACACGGCGACGCGGGTGCAGACCACGCTTGAGACGGGGATGAAGCGGCTGGGCACGCTCCAGCCCAAGGCCGCCCACGAGATCGGCACGTCGCGCTGGACGTTGGGTTGCGAGACGATCGATCGCGAGTATTCCGATTACCATGCGTTTAAAGCGTACCTGCCGGCTTTGGGAATCAAACGCATCCGGCTGCAAGGCGGCTGGGCGCGGACCGAGAAAGATCCGGGTATCTACGACTTCGCGTGGCTGGACTGCATCATTGACGACGCGCGCGCCCGCGGGCTGGAGATCTGGCTGGAGACCAGTTATGGCAATCCGGCCTATCCGGGCGGCGGGGGACGCACGCTGGCGGGCGGCATGCCGACGTCGGAAGAGGGGCTGAAGGCCTGGGACCGTTGGGTCGAGCAGATGGCGCTGCGCTACAAGAACAAGGTGCGCGACTGGAGCATGTGGAACGAGCCGGAGCTGAAAGGGGCGAACGGCACCGAGACGATCACCGCGTTCAACATGCGGACCGCGG
>JAGOBZ010000521.1 GCA_017999015.1 Kiritimatiellia bacterium | reverse complement strand
AATGATCATGAAAAAAGTGAAATGGGGCGTGTGGCTGGTTCTGGGGGCTTTGTCGGCCCGAACTCATGACGGGACGGATTATCCGGTGCGGCCGCTGCCGTTCACGTCGGTCCAACTGGGGGCCGGGTTCTGGCGGGACCGGCTCGAGACCAATCATGCCGTGACCGTCTGGTATGCGTTCAAAAAATGCGAAGAGACCGGACGCATCGACAACTTTGCGAAAGCCGGCCGCTTGATGCCCGGCAAGTTCCGCGGGACGCCGTTTGACGATTCGGATGTCTACAAAGTGATCGAGGGCGCAGCCTATTGTCTCGCGCTGGCGCCCGATCCGAAACTGGATGCGTATCTGGACGAGCTGATTGCCAAGATCGCGGCCGCGCAGGAGCCTGACGGTTATCTGTACACGGCGCGCACCATCCATCCCGATAACCCGCCGGGGATCGCCAGCCCGAAACGGTGGCTGAATGACTGCGGCGGTCTGAAAGGCAATTACGGCGACAGTCATGAGCTTTATAATGTCGGTCATCTGTACGAGGCGGCCGTCGCGCATTATCAGGCGACCGGCAAACGCGCCTTGCTCGATGTGGCGATCAAGAGCGCGGATCTTGTGGCCTCGGTCTGGGGGCCTGGGAAACTGGATATTCCCTCCGGCCACCAGGAGATCGAACTTGCACTGGTGAAACTGTACCGGGTCACCGGTACGCGGGCGTATCTGGATCTCGCGCGTTTTATCCTGGAGTGCCGGGGGCGCGGCAAGGGGATCGCGACACCGCAATACGCCAACCACATGCCGGTGGTTGAGCAGAGGGAGATCGTCGGTCATGCGGTTCGCTCGGCCTACATGTTGAGCGGGATGACCGACATCGCCGCGCTGCTGGGCGACACGGCCTACAGGCGTGCGGTTGACGCGGTGTGGGAGGACATGGCCGGACGGAAGATGGCGATCACGGGCGGTCTCGGCGCCCGCCACGGTGGCGAGGCGATGGGCGAGGCGTATGAGCTGCCGAACGCGGAGTCGTACAACGAAACCTGCGCGGCCATCGCGAA
Source organism: Kiritimatiellia bacterium (assembly GCA_017999015.1). GTDB lineage: Bacteria > Verrucomicrobiota > Kiritimatiellia > RFP12 > UBA1067 > DUPH01. The sequence goes on along the minus strand of JAGOBZ010000521.1, from coordinate 1,620 downwards.
TGCCCTGTGGAACCACAGGCTTTTTTTGCTGACCGGCGACAGCAAGTATCTCGATGTGCTGGAGCGTACGGTCTACAACGGTGTGCTGGCCGGTGTTTCGCAGAGCGGCGACCGTTTCTTCTATGTCAATCCGCTTGAAACGGACGGTGTGCACCTGTTCAACAAAGGACATAACACGCGGTTCCCGTGGACGGGATGCGCCTGCTGTCCCGTGAACATCGCGCGGTTCATCCCTTCCGTTCCCGGCTTTGCGTATGCGACACGTGACCGCACGATTTTCATCGGGTTTTATCTGCCCGGCTTGGCTGATATCAAACTGGAGGGGAGCCGGATCAAGTTACGGCAAACGACCGATTACCCGTGGGACGGCACCATCCGTGTCGAGGTGCTGGAGGGCGCGGGCGACTGGGAAATGAAGTTGCGCGTGCCGGGCTGGGCGATGGGCCGTCCGGTGCCGACCGACCTGTACCGGCCGTCCGGCGTTCAGCCGCCAGCGCCGGCGATCCGCGTGAACGGTAAGGATGTCGCGTATGGCGTGGACAAAGGTTTCGCCGGCGTCTCTCGTACGTGGTCGCGCGGCGACACCGTGGAGCTGGTTCTGCCGATGCCCGTGTGCCGCGTCGCCGCCCACGCGAAGGTGTTGGCGAACACCGGGCGCGTGGCGCTGGAGCGCGGCCCCTTCGTGTATTGCTTGGAGGGAACTGATCATGCGGACGGTGTGAGTCAAGTGGTGCTGCCGCCTGACGCGGCGCTGACGCCGGAACGCCGGACGGGAGTGCTGGGCGGCATCAGCGTTTTACGCGGCACGGGCAAAGCCCTGTTCCGTGACAAGCAAGGCGGCGTGGGCGCCCGCCCCGTAGCGTTGACCGCAATCCCTTATGCGGTGTGGAACCACCGGGGGGCGAATCCGATGGCGGTCTGGCTGCCCGAGACGGAGCGCCACGCCACGCCGCTGCCGTATCCGACGCTGGCCGGACGTGCGCGCGTCACGGCCTCGCACACGCACAGCGGCGATACAAAGGCGGCGGTCCATGACCAGGTTGTTCCCGCGAAGTCAGGCGATCTCGGCCTGCCGCGTTTCACCTGGTGGCCCCGCACGGGCAGCGCGGAATGGATCCAGTACAATTTCAGCAAGCCGGAGAAAGTGGCGGCGGCCGAGGTCTATTGGTTTGACGACGAGGGTGTCGGCCGGTGCCGGGTGCCGCAGTCGTGGCGGTTGACCTATTACGACGGCAGCACCTGGCAACCGGTGCCGAACGTCTCCGGTTACGGCACAGAAAAAAACACATTCAACGCCGTGACGTTCGACGCCGTGACAGCCACGGCCATACGGATCGAAGCGCAGTTGCAACCGGAGTTTTCCGGCGGCATCCTGGAGTGGCGGTTGTCGCATGACGAGTGACAAGCAAAGGCCTTCTGATCACAGTGCAGTGACGCTGGGCAGGACGCAGGTGGCCGCAAAATCGGGCAACGGGATGACGTTGACAGGGCAACCGTAGGCCGCCTGCAGGAGATCGGGCTGAAGGACGTCTGCGGGTGCGCCATCGGCGAGTATGGCGCCTTGGCTCAACAGGATGATCCGCGGGAAAAACTGGCTCGCCAGAGTGAGATCGTGCACAA
>JAGOBZ010000520.1 GCA_017999015.1 Kiritimatiellia bacterium | reverse complement strand
GTGAAATCATAACCATTGCCCCGTCGGCAACGGTGTTTGAGGCGGTCCAGCTTATGGACGCCAAAAACATCGGGTCCCTCCTTGTGCTGAATGCGCGCGGGAAGATCGCCGGCATCTTCGCCGAGCGTGATTGCTTCCGCAAAGTGATTTTGGCGGGCAAGGCGCCTCAGGATGTGCCGGTCAAGGCGGTGATGACCAAGAAGGTCATCTATGCGTGGCCCGAGATGACGGTGGACGAGTGCATGGCTTTGATGACGGACAAGCGTATCCGTCATATGCCGGTGCTGGATCACGAAGAGAAGATTCTGGGGATCATCTCGATCGGCGACCTGGTGAAGTTCGTGGCCTCTGAACAGGACGCGATGATCCGAAACCTCGAAAAGTATATCGAGGGTTCGCTCTAACACGTTCCTGTCCAGACGGAGGCCGTCCGGCCGGCCGTTTGATGTGAATCGGGCTGGCACGGACGGCTTCCTCCGGCAATCGTCCCCGCGCGGGGGCATGTGGAGGCCACCATGACTGATTTGACCGCAACGGCCGCACCCTGCGGCTGCGCCTGTGATGCTGTTCCTGAAGAGGAACTCAATGCCCGTCTTGATGATGTGATCCGCGAGTACCGCGACAAGCCCGGCGGCTTGATTCCTGCTTTGCAGACCGCTCAAGCCCTTTTCGGATATCTGCCCGAACCGGTCATCCGCAAGATCGCGGACGGGTTCGGCAAACCTGTCAGTGAAGTCACCGGCGTGGTGACTTTTTACTCTTTTTTCACGCTCCATCCGCGAGGAAAGTTCCTGGTGCGCGTGTGCCTGGGAACGGCCTGTTACGTGCGCGGCGGCAAGGAAGTGCTCGACGCCTTTAAAAAGAAGCTGGGCATCGACGTGGGCGAGACTACGGCTGACCGGAATTTCTCGCTGGAGGTGGGCCGCTGTTTCGGCGCGTGCGGCATGGCGCCGGTGGTGATGGTGAACGAAACGGTCTATCAGCGCGTCAAGCCCGCCCGCGTGGGCGAGCTGGTCAATCAGATCGCGGCCGGCGCCGGCGTCGCCGCAGAAAAGGAGACGGCATGAAATCCCCCGCATTACCGAAGATCGGGAGCGTGGCCGCCCTGAAGGCCGTTCGTGAGCAGGCGTGTTCAGGAAAACCGGACCCATCAGGCGGCGCGCAGCGCCAAATTCTGGTTTGCTTCGGCGGCAGTTGTCTCGCCTCTGGAGCCAAGGAGGTCCGTGATGCGCTGCGCGACGCGTTGACGAAAGAGGGGCTGGCCGATGGGGTCGCTCTGGTCGAAACCGGCTGCATGGGGCCGTGCGTGATCGGCCCGGTCATCATGGTGGGCGAGGACCGCACCTTCTACCAGGGGGTCAAGCCCGAGGACGCGGCCGAGATCGTCGCCTCGCATCTGCGCGACGGACGCCGCGTCGAGCGGCTGCTGGTCACCGATCCCTCCGGCAAGACGCCCGCGCCGTGCCGTGACAGCCTTGACTTTTTCAAGCGGCAGACGCAGATCGTGTTGCGCAATTGCGGCTGGATCAATCCTGACAAAATCCAGGAGTACATCGGGCGCGACGGATACGCGGCTCTGGCCAAGGTGTTGACCGAATCGACGCCGGCCGCCGTCATCGAAGAGATGAAGATCTCCGGACTGCGCGGCCGCGGCGGCGCGGGCTTCCCGACTTGGCTCAAATGGCACCTTGCCAGCCAGACGCCGCAGGGCATGCGCTATGTGCTGTGTAACGCGGATGAGGGTGACCCCGGCGCCTACATGGACCGCAGCGTGCTGGAGGGCGACCCCCACAGCGTGATCGAGGGCATGGCGATCGCGGCCTATGCCATCGGCGCGCCGCAGGGGTACGTCTACGTGCGGGCCGAGTATCCGCTGGCGGTCGAGCGCCTGTCCCACGCGATCGAGCAGGCGCGCGCCTGCGGCTTGCTGGGCAAAAAGATCTTGGGCAGCGGGTTCTCGTTCGACCTGGAGATCCGCATGGGCTCCGGCGCTTTCGTGTGCGGCGAAGAAACCGCGCTGATCGCGTCGATCGAGGGCAAGCGCGGCGAGCCGCGCCCGCGTCCGCCCTTTCCCGCGCAGAAGGGTCTGTGGGACCGGCCGACCGTGCTCAACAACGTGGAGACGTATGCCAATGTCGCCGCCATCCTGCTGAACGGCGGCGCGTGGTATGCCGCGATGGGCACGCCCAAGAGCAAGGGCACCAAAGTGTTCGCCCTGGCCGGGGCTGTGCGTAACACCGGGTTGGTCGAAGTGCCGATCGGCACGCCGCTGGGCGAGGTCATTTACGACATCGGCGGCGGCATCCGCAACAATCGCCATTTCAAGGCGGCGCAGATCGGTGGCCCGTCGGGCGGCTGCATCCCGCGCGAGAATCTGAATGTGGGGCTGGATTATGAGACGCTCGCCGACCTCGGCGCGATCATGGGGTCCGGCGGTTTGATCGTGATGGATGAAGACACCTGCATGGTGGATGTCGCGCGCTTTTTCATTGAATTCGTGCAGGAGGAGTCGTGCGGCAAGTGCGTGCCGTGCCGCGTCGGCACCCGGCGCATGCTGGAAATCCTCGACCGGATCTGCACCGGACAAGGCGAAGAGGGCGACATTGAACGCCTGATCGAGCTGGGCAACTTCATCAAGACCTCGTCGCTCTGCGGGCTCGGGCAGACCG
>JAGOBZ010000519.1 GCA_017999015.1 Kiritimatiellia bacterium | reverse complement strand
GGCGCGGCCAGTCCGGCCAATGCGAGCGACATCGCCAGGCGGTGGTCGCCGCGCGCGTCGCACGCGCCGCCCGCCAGCGTCCCGCCCTCGATCGTGAACCCGTCGCGGCGCTCGGAGACCCGAACCCCCAGGGCCTTCAACTCGCCGCAGAGCACGGAGATGCGGTCGGTCTCTTTATAACGCAGCTCCTCCGCCTCGCGCACTTCGGTCACGCCGCAAGCGAAGCAGGCGGCCACCGCGAACACGGGGAACTCGTCGATCATCCGCACCACCGTGTCCCCGCCCACGCAGACGGCCTTCAGCGGCGCGGCCGTCAGCCGGATGTCCCCCACCGGCTCGCCCGCGACCACGCGCGGGTTCTCCACCGTGATCCGGGCCCCCATCTCGCGCAGCACGTCGATGATGCCGGTGCGCGTGGGATTGACGCCGACATCGCAGACACAGATCTCAGACCCCGGAACCAGCGCCGCAGCGACCAGCAGAAACGCGGCGGACGAGATATCGCCCGGCAAGGTCATGCGCAGCGGGGCGAGCGGCCGCCGCAGCGGCGCGACCTTGACCGTGAGGCCTTCCGCCCGGATCTCGGCGCCCATCGCGGCCAGCATGCGCTCGGTGTGGTCGCGCGACGGCCCCGGCTCGCGCAGGGTGCTGACGCCGCCGGCGGCCAGCGCCGCCAGGATCAGGCAGGATTTGACCTGGGCGCTCGCGACCGGCAGCGTCTCCTCGATCGCCGTCAGCGGGAGCGTGGCCGCGCGCGCCGCCAAAGTCAGCGGCGCGCAGCCGCCGCTGGTCGCGACCGGCACGCCCATGCGCAGCAGCGGGGCGGTGATGCGGTCCATCGGGCGCCGGCGCAGGCCGGCCGAGCCGTCGAGCGTACAGGGCGTGCCGGCGGCGGCCAGTGCGCCGGCAAGCAGACGGATCGTGGTCGCCGAGTTGCCGCAATTGAGCGGCGCGGCCGGCGGCGAGAAGCCGCGCAGGCCGCGTCCCTGCACCGTCAGGCGCGCCCCGTCGAGGCGCCACGCGACACCGAGCGCCTCGAGCGCATTCAGCATCGCGCGCGTCACGCCCGACACCAGAAATCGGTCGATCACGCTCTCGCCTTCGGCCAACGCGGCAAAGAGCGCGGCGCGGTGCGAGAGCGATTTGTCGCCGGACAACAGACAGGTGCCGGCCAGCGGGGCGGCAGCGGAAAGCGCGAGATCGAGCGGAGGTTGCATGGCGGGTGATTTTCTGCGATCATGGCACACTTTTCAACACCAAATCGTACGACGATGCACTTCCCGATCTTTGAAGCGGTCATGATGCTCTGTTTCGGCATGGCGTGGCCGGTCTCCATCCTCAAGTCCTGGCGCTCGCGCACCAACAAGGGGAAGAGCCCCTTATTTCTGCTGATCGTCTTTACCGGCTACGTCTCGGGCCTCGTCCACAAACTCTGGTGGCAGGCGCAGGTCGACGGTGTGGTCTGGCTGTATGTGCTGAACGCCGCCATGGTCGCCGCCGACGCGCTGCTCTACGTGCGCAACCGCCGCTTCGACAGGAATGAGAAGTTAGGAGTTAGGAGTTAGGATATGACTGTCAAACATGCTCCCGCGCGATTCTGCCTAGAAGTATCACCGGCACCCTGCGTGCTTGTTCTGTTCGGCGGCACGGGCGACCTTGCGCGACGGAAACTATTCCCTTCTCTGTTCCAGCTTCACACACGCGACCTGCTGCACGCCACCTCGCGCATTGTGGGCTGCGGCCGCACACGCCACGATCACGACTCCTTCCGCGCCCTGGTCGCCGGCACCCTGCCGCCCTCGGCCTCCACAGACGCGCGCGAGGCGTTTCTGGCGCGCGTCTCGTATGCGCAGGCCGACGAGGCCGATCCGGACTCGTTTTCGCGCCTCGGGCTGCATCTCGCCGAATTGGACCGCATCGAAACCCCGGCCCCGTTCAACCGGCTCTACTATCTGGCCATCCCGCCCTCCTCCTACCAGCCGGTCATCGCGCGCCTCGCGGAGGCGGGGCTGCTTGAAGAGCCGGGTCATGACTCAGCGTGGCGGCACCTTCTGCTGGAGAAGCCGTTCGGGTCAGACTCCGCCTCGGCGGCCGCGCTGGATGCCTTTTTGCAGCGGCATGTGCACGAAGAGCAGATTTTCCGGATCGACCACTACCTGGGCAAAGACACGGTTCAGAACATCCTGATCCTGCGTTTCGCGAACATCCTTTTCGAGCCGGTCTGGAACCGCGCCTGCATCGACCATGTGCAGATCACGGTTGCGGAGACGTTGGGCGTTGAGCACCGCGCCGGTTATTACGAACAGTCAGGGCTGTTGCGCGACATGTTCCAGAACCACCTGCTGGAGATGCTCGCCCTGGTGGCGATGGAACCGCCAGCCGAATTTTCAGCCGATGCGATCCACCGTGAAAAACTGGCGCTGATCCGCGCCATCCGCGCCTTCCCGTGCGACGCGCTCGAAAGCGCCGTTGTGCGGGGGCAATATGCGGCGGCGGACGGCATGGCCGGATACCGCGATGAACCGGGGGTCAACCCGAACTCCATGACCGAAACTTTTGCGGACGCCAAACTGCGGATCGACACGCCGCGCTGGCAGAGCGTGCCCTTTTACCTGCGCTCGGGCAAGCGTCTCGCGGACAAGGCCAGCACCATCACCCTGGTCTTCACGCCC
>JAGOBZ010000518.1 GCA_017999015.1 Kiritimatiellia bacterium | reverse complement strand
GGAAGCAATCGCGCTCGGCGAAGATGCCGGCGATCTTCCCGCGCGCATTCAGCACAAGGAGGGACCCGATGTTTTTGGCGTCCATAAGCTGGACCGCCTCAAACACCGTTGCCGACGGGGCAATGGTGATGATTTCACGTCCTTTTTGCATCAGAAGCTGATTGACAGGTGTAGTCACGTCTTGTCCCTCCTTTTTTGGTGTTCATCAGGCGCTCCGCGCACCCTCGGGTTCCCCCACGCATCTGGCGGCCAACACGGCATGATGTGCGCGAAGAAATCCCTATACCTATTGGGCAATGCCAGATTTTAAACCCATCATTACCATGAAACAACTATAGGGGATCTACAAAAGAGGGTCAAGCCCTGAACGAAAATTTATTCCGCGGTCCGGAAGTTTCGCCAGCGTTCGCGCAGCTTCGCCTGTTTTTCCGCACGAGAGAGGCCTGCCGTCGCGCCGATCATCTGTGAAAGCGAGAAGAGATCGGCCGCGGCAACCGGTGCCGGCGCGGGCTTCGGCGGCGGCTCAGCAACATAACCCAAGGCCGGCGCTCCCTCGCAGGCATCGGGACGTCCCAAGTCCGGCAGCGCCGCATGGACCAAGGACCAGAGATCGGCCTCCACCGGCAGCGCCACGTCGGCTCCGTGCTGCTGGCAGAGCCGGCCGGCCAGCATCTGGAGCATCACGGTGTCGGCCGCGCAGTATCGTTCCAGCGTGCGGCGCGCCTGCGCGTCCTGACGGTCGTGCCACGCCTGCCAGAGCCAGACCGCCTCCGCGCCGCCGAGGCCTTCGAGGTCCGGCGGCCGCCGCAGACCGAGCGCGCGCTCGATCGCCTTCAGGCCGCCGCGCCAGCCGGCGTGATGGCAGAGCCAGCGCAGATCCACATGGGCGCAGGGCAAGGCCGGAATATGAAAGCGGTCAAGCACGCGCGGCACGTCGAAACTCGCGCCGTTGAATGAAACCAGCAGCCGGATCTCATCGAGCAGGTCGAGAAAACCATCCAGGTTTTCGTCGGCCAGAAAACGCAGCGGTTGGCCGCGATGATAACAGCAAACCAGCGTGACGATGCTGTCGGCGTCCAAACCGCTGGTCTCGATATCGAAAAACGAGGCGCGGTCGAACCAGTGGGCGAGCACGCGCCACTGCTCGCGGGGGGCGAGCCGCGTCGTAAAATAGGTGGCGTCATCGGCCTCGAGGGCGCGCAGCGCCGCCTCAGCGGCGGCGCGCGCCACGTCCCAGGCGGTCCGGTCGAACCCGGCGAGCGGGCTCGCTGCGTCCAGCAGGTCGCGCCAGCACAGGCATCCCTCGCGCCGCAGCGCGCGGCCGCGTTCAGCGCCGACATGCGGCATGAGTTCGAGGTAACGTGTGAGCGGGTCGGTCACAGGGCCTCACAGTCCGGCGTCAAGATGGTGTTTGCGGTAACGGCCGGGTGAAAGGCCCACGACCCGCTTGAAGGTGCGCGTGAAGTGGCTGTGGTCGTAAAAGCCGGTCTCGCAGGCGATGTCCGCAATCGTGCGTTCGGTGGTTTCCAGCAGCGCGCGCGCAGCCGTGATGCGCACGCGCAAGAGATACTCATAGGGCGTGGTGCCGAAGATGCGGTTGAAGCGGCGCTCGAACTGGCTTTGCGACACGCCGGCCAGTTGGGCCAGTTTCTTCATTTCGAGGTTCTGCCCGAAGTGCTTGTGAATGTGCGACACGACCTGGGCAAAGCGGCCATGCCAGCGGGGCGTGTCGCGCAGATCATCCACAATGCGGTGAAACCCCACGACGCCGATCGCGCGGCCGTGCTTGTCAAAAACCGGAAACTTGCTGTGCACCATCAAACGGTCCGAATGCTCGGGCGCGGGCGCGATCTGATTGATGACTGGAACGCCGCTCGCCATCACCTCCCGGTCGCCCTGAAGATAAAAGTCAGCGCGGTCTTTCGAAAAGAAATCGTAGTCGGTCTTGCCGATCGTTTGCTGTTCGTTTTCCGCGTTGCAGAACTGGCAGGCGCGTAGGTTGTTCAGCATGAAGCGACCCTGGTTGTCCTTCATGAAGAACCCGACATCCGGCAACAGGTCGAGCAGCCGGTGGATCGTGGACAAATCCCCGATCTGCGCAAGAAAACGTTTTTGGAGCGTTTTCGGATTCATGCGTATAGTATACACATTTTTAGGGACGCTTTACAAGACGGGTGCAGCAGATCGGAGTAAGGTGGTTGGCGTACTGTCGGAAAATTGTACAGGGTTCAGGGGCGTTCATGTAAAGGGAGGCATCAGAATGAAGGACCAGCAGTCAAGATCAGGGCAGCAGGGCGTCAACAGGCGCCGGTTTCTGAGGGGGATGGCCCAAGCGGGCGCGGCGGCGGTTGTCATGCCGGCGCTGGTGCCGGGGTCGGCGTTGGGGCTGAACGGCGCGGTGGCGCCGAGCAACCGCATCGTGATGGCCGGCATCGGACTGGGCGGACGCGGCACCGGCGACTTGCGGAGCTGGATCCTGCCGGACCCGCAGGCGCAGTTCGTGGCGATCTGCGACGTGCGCCGCGAGCGGCGCGATGCGATCAAGGCCATGACCGACAAGCAGTACGGCAACAGCGACTGCAAAACCTATATCGAGATGATGGATGTGCTGGCGCGCCCGGACATCGACGCGATCATCACGGCCACCAGCGACCGGCTCCACGCCACGATCTC
>JAGOBZ010000054.1 GCA_017999015.1 Kiritimatiellia bacterium | reverse complement strand
GCCTGCCACTGACTGTTCGTGAGCTGTTCAGCACGCGCCGCCGGTTCGATGCCGGCCGCGTCGAAGAGCGCTGTCAGCGCCGCATCCTCGCGCCCCAGCGGCGCGGGCGCTTTGCGCAGCGCCGCGCCCAACTGCTTGCGGCGGTGCATGAACGCATAGCGCGTGAGGTCAAAGAACGCCTGCCGCTCACTCGGTGTCAGACTGCTCACGCGCCGGTCCAGGCGCACGATCGTCGAACCGACCTCGGGGCGCGGCCAGAAGCACGAGGCCTTGACGGCGCGCACCAGACGCACGTCGTAATCAAGCTGCAGCCAGACGCCGGCCTGGCCGCGCGCAGCCGTCGCGGGCGGCGCGGCGAACCGTTCGGCCACCTCGGCCTGCACCAGCACGGTCAGGACGGGCGGGGCGCAGCGGTGCAGCGCCACATCCAGCAGGATGCGGGTGCCGACCGAATAGGGCAGATTCGAGACACAGGCGTCAAAGCCGCCGCCCAACAACGCATCCAGATCGAGTTCCAAGGCATCCGCCTCGATCACGCTGAGCCCTGCAGGATTGCCCAGCGCCCCGGCCAGCCGCGCGGCGAGCCGGACGTCCTTCTCGACCGCCGTCACGCGCGCGCCGCGCTCCAGCAGGGCCTCGGTGAGCACACCCAGCCCCGGCCCCACCTCCAGCACGCGCTGGCCGGACGCCACGCCGGCCGCATCGAGAATCGCCTCCAGGATGTTGCGGTCGATGAGAAAGTTTTGCCCGAGCGTTCGGTTCGGATGGAATCCGTTTTCGATGCACCAAGCCTTGACCTGAGAGGGCGAGGTGAGATTCAAGCGGGCCTCACTTTCCGGTAGGCAGCTCGAACATCTTGATGTAGGACTCAGTGCGCAAACGGTCTGTCCACTCCTTGTAGAGCTTTTCAGCCTGGCGCATGCGAAGGTGGCTCTCGACATACGGCGCGGCCTCCTCAAAGGTCAAGGGGCGCGCGTCCTGCTGCTCGTCCTTGCGCACGATGTAGCCGTAACCGTCCAGCACCAGCACCGGCGAGGTTTCACCCGGGTTCAGCTTGCCCAACGCCTCGACAATCTCGCGCCGGAAGACATCCGACGGATTCACCTTGCCCCACGACCCGCCCTCCGACGCTTTGGCGTCGCGCGAATAGGTCTTGGCCAGCGAGGCGAAAGAGGTGCCGGCTTTGAGCGCTTCCGCGATCTTGGCCGCGCGTGCCTCGACACTCTCGTCGCCCGCCTGCTCCGGCGGATCGAGGATGATCATGCTGACGGCCGTCGCAGTCTCGGTCTGGTAACGCCCTTTGTTGGCCTCGTACTCCGCGCGCACTTCCGAAGGCGTCGGTGTGACGCGCTTCTCGACCTGCTGGTAGCGCATGGCCGTGATCAGCAGATCCTCCTCGATGTTCTTCTTCCACTCCTCGAAGGCGATCTTGCGGTCCGCCAGCAGATTGTGCAGCTTGGTCTGGTCGCCGTCGAAGTTGTTGGCCACGATCTCGCGGATGCGGTTGTCCACCGCCCAGGATTGCAGCTCCATCTTCGATTTGCGCGCGGCGGCCAAGATCAGCTTACGGTCGACCAAGGCGTTGAGCGTGGCGGTGTACAGCTCGCGCAGCCGCTTTTCGCGCAGCTCCGGCGCGGTGTCGGCCCAAGGACTGCGCCGCACCTCGCTCATCACTTCGCCGATGGTGATCATCTCGGTGTTGACGTAGGCGGCCACGCCGTCGAGCAGGACGGCGGGGTTCTTGGCGGTGAGCAGTCCTTGGGCGGACGCAAGGCCTGCCACGGCGAGCAGCCCTGCGGTGAGAGAGAGACGCGGTATCATCGTGCGGTGTTCCTTTTATTTCAGCAGTTTCGTGAAACTTGCGTACGCCGCGTCCCAGGCCGCTGTGTTCTGCGGCTTGAAGGTGGCGATCGGGAAGGCGGTTTTGATCAGCGGCATCGCGGCCTTGAGATCCGGAATGATCCCGGCGCCGATCGCCTGGACCATGAGGTTGCCGACGGCCGTCGCCTCTTTCGGCCCGGCCAGGACCGGCACGCCGACCGAATCGGCGGTGAACTGGTTGAGCAGCGGATTGTTGCTGCCGCCGCCCACGATATGCACGACCTCGGTCTCGGTGCCGGTGACGCGGTTGATCACCTCGTTGACATAGCGGTACTTGAGCGCCAGGCTCTCGTAGACGCAGCGCAGCACCGTGCCGCGGTCCGCCGGCGCGGTCTGGCCCGTTTCGGCGATGAAGCCGCGGATCGCCTGCTCCATGTTGGCGGGGTTGTAGAAGCGCTTGTCGTCAGGGTCGATGAAGGCCGTGAAGGCCGGCGCGGCGGGCGTGAGGGTGTCCACCTCTTTCCACTCCATGCGTTTGCCGTCCGCGATCTCCCACACGCGCAGCAGTTCCTGCACGATCCAGGTGCCCATGCAGTTGCGCAGAAAGCGCGTGTTGCCGATCCCGCCCTCGTTGCTCAGGCCGTAGCCCATCGCCTCGGGCGTGGTGATCGGCTTCTTGATCAATTTGCCGACCAGCGACCACGTGCCGGAGCTGATGATCAACGCCTTTTTGGGGTTTTTGACCGGCGCCGCCGCGAAGGCGCTGGCGGTGTCGTGCGAACCGACCGCGATCAGGGGCACTTCGTTCAGGCCGCAGGCGGCGGCCAGCTTGGCCTGCAGCGCGCCGATGCGTGTGCCGGGCTTGACGATTTCGGGCATCAGCTTCTTGGGAATGCCCAGCGCCTTGAGCATCTCGCGGCTCCACTTGCCCTTTTTGGCGTCCATCATCTGCGTGACGCTCGCGAAGGTCGAGTCCACCGCCGTGCACCCGCCAAGGTAGTAGTAGAAGAGCGCCGGGATCGGCAGGTAGACCGTAGCGAGCTTGAGCAGCTCCGGCCGGCGCGTGGCCACCCACAGGAGCTGGTTGGACTGGTTGAACGGCTGGAAATGATTGCCGGTGACGGCGTAGACCTTTTCCGCATCGATGCGCGCCTTGACCTCGTCGCACATGGTGTCGAGCCGATGGTCGCGGTAGCAGTAGACCTTGCCCAGCACATCGCCGTCCTGCGTGAGGAAATGGCCGTCCGCCCCCCATGTGTCGATGCCGATGCCGTCCAGCGTGCCGCCGTACGCGCGCCGCGCCGCCTGCAGGCCCTTGACGATGTTCTGATAGATCGCGGTATCGTCCCAATAGGTGCGCTCCGTCACCGCGCCGGTACGGTCCGGCATAAAGAAGGTCACCCCTTCATGCGCGAAACGGTGCACCTCTTCCATGCGGAACGCGCCGCCGTCGAAGAATCCGATAAAACATTTGCCGCCCGACGCGCCCAGGTCCACTGCGAACAACTTCTTCTCTGCCATAACCCCTCCGTGATAATCCGAACGTTTCCACGATAGTACCACACCGCCCGTTCACCGCTCAAGGCACTTGATGCTATCCCGATACCGGGTACCGGCCCGGTTTTGCACCGGTTTTGCTCGGATTAGGGCAGCGTGCCGCGCGCCGCGTCGAGCGCGGTCTTGCGGAAAGCCTGGGTGGCTTCGTGCGCGCAGGCCGGCACCACCTCCGCCGCGAAGGCGGCGCTCTTGGCCATGCACGCGCGCCCTTCCGGCGTGGCGTAAAAGGCGGCCAGCGCGCGCAGCTCCGCTTCGTTGAAGTGGCGCAGCAGCGCCTCGCGGATGACGCGGCGCAATTCGGTGGCGTCGAGGTTGCGCATGAAAGCAGCGTGCGCCTGCGTCTGCTTCTCGGGCCGCGTGTAGGCGGCGGCGTAGGGCCGCGCCAGTTGGGCGATCATGATCTCCGGCGGGACGATCGCCATCAGTGCGTCGGCATGCCGCTCTTTGGCGGCCATCGCAGGGGAGGCCGGCACAGCCGTGCGGCACGCGCCGGCCAGGACGAGCGGCGCGAGCCAGAATAGAGGGCGCACGTTCATGCCGGGACCTCCTCCCGGGCGGATGCGGAGGCGCCCAACACGCTCCGGTAGACGGCCTCCGTGGCGCGGGCCGCCTTTTCCCAGGTGAACTCGGCCGCCTTACGGTAGCCGGCCTCGATCTTCTCCTTGCGGAAGACGGGATGGTCGAGCAGCAGACTCACCGCGCTGGCGATGGAGGTCCGGTCGCGCGGATCGCAGGTGACGGCCGCAGCGCCGCAATTCTCGATGACCGCGCCGCCCGAGCAGACCACCGGACAGCCGCAAGCCATGGCTTCGAGCGGCGGCAGACCGAACCCTTCGTCATGGGAGGGGAAAACGAAAGTCTGCGCCAGCGAGTAGAGCACGGGCAGATCGTCGGCGCTGACATAACCCGTGAGGCTGACGCGGTGACGCACGCCGTTCTGGCGGATGGCCGCGTCGATCGCCGCAGCCGTGACGGAGTCGGCCGCGCCGGCCAGCACGAGGTGCAGGTCCGGCCGCTCGCCTTGTACGATGGCGAATGCGCCGATGAGGCCGAGGATGTTTTTACGCGACGTCAGATCGCCGACAAAGAGCAGGAACGAGGTGGGCAGCCCGTAGCGCTGGCGCACGGCCTGCAGGCGCGCGTAGTCGGTGCATCGGGTCATCGTCTGCGAGAGGCCGGGCGGGATGACGTGGATACGCTCTTCGCGCACCGCCGGGAAACGCATCAGGACAGTGCGTTTGGTGTAAGGCGAGAAGACGATGATCGCGGCGGCCTTTGTGACTGAAGGCGGGATCAGCAGCTTGTAGTGCAGGATGTTGCGTTTACGGCAGAATTGGGGGTGGGTCATCACATGCAGGTCGTGGATCGTGAGGACCACGGGGCAGGGCGCCAGCAGCGGGGCGACGTAGGCGGGCGCGTGCAGCAGCGTCACGCGGGCGCGCAGCAGAAGCAGCGGGAGCACGGTCTGCTCCCACACGATGCGCAGCAGGCGCGAGCGCGAAACCGGCGCACACGTGGTCCGCAGGCGCAGGTGCGGCGCGGCGGGGAAAGCGCGATGCCCAACCGGAACACAGGCGCAGGTCTGGAGCGAACCGTGCTGAGCCAGTGCGCATGCCAATTGATGGACCGTCACCTCCACACCGGAATACGGTTCACGCAAGACCATGGCGTTGTAGTAGACTTCTGGCATGTGGGCTCCAGTATAGCCGAGGACGTTCGGCAAAGGAATGCGAAATGCCGAGATTTGACGGGGGCGCGGATACCCTGCCACCAACGGCGATGGTGAAGAAATTCGGCGGGGCATCCGCGACCAACACGCTCGTTACCGCTGCCGAAAGCTGTGCGGACGGGTCGTGCTCGGAGAAAGACAGCGCTTCGGTGAAACAGATTGGCCCCTGACCGAGCTTTTCTGGTCTCAGCGCGCCAGCCCCTGCAGCATCGCCTGAGCCCGTTCCTGTGCGAGCGCGGCAACCCGCGCCTCCATGTCACCCGTGATAGCCCCGCGCGCGGAGGAACCTTGCAGCGTGTCTAGGATCTGCCCACTGAGCGCCAAGATGCGTTCGCGGATCATGGGCCAGCCCAAGCGTGAGTCCTGCGCCATCTTCTGCCACGGCGCAACGGTGAACACGTCGAGGGAAGCGCTCCCCCCTATCCTCATGGCCGGCGTTTTGGACAGCTCCGGCCAGGCGAGGGTGCAGACCAGGTCAGCTCCAGGCATTCCTTGTCGTTCCCGTGGTAGTACCAGGAGAGGCGGTCTTTTACGCAGTCTGTGGGCGAGATGATACGCACGACACCTGTGGATGTGGTGATCTCGTCGATCTGCCGCACGGACTCTTCGCCTATGCCGATGAAAGCGGCGAGTTCCAGACGCGTCATGTCGGACAGCGGCTTCACAGCGGTTTACCCTTTCTTCTTGGACGGAGGCGCACAGTCGTCAGCCGTTCCTGTTCTTCCCGCGGATAAGGGTGAGAAGATCGAGCGCGCGAACTTCGCGGTTGTGGAGTCCCCCATCGCCCTCGACCGCATCCTGGCCGTGCAGTATTTCCGCCGCAACCTCGCCCTGCGCGACTGGAGTTCGTTCCTCGACGTGTACGGCATCCCGTCGATGTTCTTCATCGGCCCGCCCGGTGTGACTGAGGAGAAGGAGAAGCAGTATCTGGCCATCGCGCAGGATCTTGTGAAGGACGGCCGGGGTTGCCTGCCCAACGGCACCGACGTGAAGTACGTGAGCGGCGGCGGCACACGGGTAGGCAATGCGCATCAAAAGGCGTTCAACCAGGTGGCCAAGGCCGACTCCGTCATGGTGACTGAGGCGCTGCGGCGTGACTTCGACAAGCCGTTGTTGGACGCCGCGTTCCCCGGCTGGCCGGTGGAGGCGGGGTTCCGGCTGACGCCGGAGGTTGTTAGCGGGATAGCCAGGGTGGCGAGTGTGGCGCGATAAGCGTTAACGTCCGGCCTGAACCTCGCCGTTGGAACGTAGCAGAACCGGCGCAGCTTTTGAGGCGGTTGTTGGGAGCACACGCGATAGTTCTCAAGACGGCGTCATTTTGTCCTTTCCGGCACAATTCGTTTCTCGATCTCCTTGGTGACCCAGTCGATATATTCATCGATGGTGCGGTTGAATTCGTCCTTCTCTCTTTTCTCGAAGCGCCGAGATTCCTCTTCCTCGCCTGTTTGGCCATAAAACTTCTCTTTGTGATACGCGATGTCACGAACATCGGGGCCGGCTTTTCTCAACTCCCGGAGGGCCACAAGAGCATCATTATAACGTGCTTGTGGTAGCAGCACCGCCTGCAACAACCTGTAGTATGCTTCTTTTGACAGGGGGTAAAGGCGAATGGCCTGACGAAAGGCGTACTCAGACTCGTCATTCATGCGCCTAGTCGCATAGAGACCGCCAATTGCTGAACGGCATTTAGAGTAGGCCCGGCGTGCAGCGGGACAGTCAATGAACCGCTGATCAGCCAACAGTTCACGCTCCTTCTGATCCCAGAACGAACGATCACGCTTCACTACGTCTTTCGAAATTGATCGTGACGGCTTTGTAGTCAGTTTCATCACGAGCCCGTGAGGTTCAAGATAAGGGAGCATCCAGTCTATTAAGTAACTCTCCTCGATGAAAAACTGATGATCCGCGAGGTTACGGTCGAAGATCTCTTTGGCGAGGATTCTGTTGATCTCCATTATTTGTATCGCCCCTTCCGGCCCCGGATAACGAGGACGAAGGCCGCGTTCGACGTCTTGCTCGTAACAGCTCCTGGCTTGAACAACGGCGTTGCTGTTTGGGAGCCAGATTCCCGAAGGATAGAGACGGTTGGCATACTCAACATACTTTCCGTTGGAGAGCTGGTTCTGGGTAAGCACAAACACCTTCCCGTGATTGCAAATAGAATTAAAAGCTGTGACTGCGAAGCGCCCCGGATCTGTTCCCCCGAAGTAGATGCTTTGATCAGGCATGCCTTGTAGGACAGACTCGGCAAACTGTTGAAGCAAATCAGGGTGCCACAGATGCTCTTGTTCGTACGCCCCGTAAACGTCCACCATGAGGTCATCGAGCCAAGCACTCTCGGGTCGAAGGTTTTTCGTGGCGGACCTAAAGGGTGCGCGGATCGACGCCCATGTTCCTTGCTGTGCAGCCCGGAAGAACTCCTCGACGTTGGCAGGCAGTTGAACACCGTCTAGCTTTGTCCAGGCAAGCGCCTGCTCGTGACGGATTATCGCCAATTGCCTCGCGTGAGATTTTTCTTGGACGTCCGCCGCCAGAAGAGGGCGTGTCGCCGTTAAGACGAGGATCAGGCCGGCGAGCAGTGCGAGTGTCTTCTTGTTCATGGTATACCTTCCAGCGTTGATATGCCTAATTGCGTTCACTGTTGTTTTAAAGTCGGGCAGAGAAATTGAAAAGTGTAGGTTTGCGTTGCGCCCTTCTCCCAAGATCAGGGGTGAAAACAAACAACAAGAAGGTTGGGTACAGTTTCTACGTTCTGAGGTCGCTTTGCAACCTAATACCCCGGACTATGTCCGACGAGTTGTGCGGGTGTCGAGGGTTCGACACGCTGGGGTAAGGCCAACTGAGGTAATGATTACCGTTCTGCGGCAGTAAATCAAGTGAATAACAAGGGGTCATCCTGACATGTGGCATGATCGCGCGGAAGTTGAACCGCGACTTTCAAAGATGTTGATTAACCGCCCTTTATCAGAGGGTTCGAACAATGGGTGACAGCACTTTTGTTTTGGCTGCTGACGGCTGGGTACAGGTCACGCCGTGCGGCAGGCTAAGGCGGCTGCTAGAAAAAAGGCTGGAGGTGCGGCTGGGGATATTTCACGCGGAGGCGCGGCGGCGCAAAGGGTGGACGCCGCAAGAGCGGCGGTGATGCGGGAACTGGCTAAGAAACGTTCAACTCACAACGCTCAACGCTCAACTCTCAAGTGATGAAATGTTGATTTCCGGCGTTAGGTGTAAGGCGTGTTGAATCAGTTTTTAACAGGAGGTCGTTATGGCGGATGAGGCAAAGGGTGTTGCAGGCGTGGGCGTTGACGAGCGCGTGAAGTCGCTTGAGGAGGCGCTGTCGGTCGAGAAGGCGAAGAACGAGGTCCTGATGGAGCAGATCCTCAAGGCGGAGAACGGTCTCGCCGAAGCCGTGTCGGCCTTCGCCTCGCCGCAGGACGCGATGAGCGCCACGCTCTCCGCGATGGTGAAGAAATTCGGCTGGGCCTCCGCGACCAACACGCTCGTTACCGCCGCCGAAAGCTGTGCGGACGGTTCTTGCTCGGAGAAAGACAGCGCTTCGGTGAAACAGGTTGGTCCCTGACCGACCTTCTTGAGCCGTTGCGACCGGTAAACTGCACAAACGTCCGTTTAAGGCCGAAATATCAAAAAAGCCCAATAAAAAAGCCCTGTTTAAGGGCATAAAAATGGTGGCAAGGGCCGGGATCGAACCGGCGACACGCGGATTTTCAGTCCGCTGCTCTACCAACTGAGCTACCTCGCCACATCATAAAAAACCCTTTTCCGGGTACAAAACGGGCGTCACTTTAGACGATCGGTTTTACACTGTCAATGCTCTTTTGTTTGCTTTTCACTCGCTAACATTCTGACTGGAAGTTAACGGGCGTGGCGTGTAAGATAACCACCTTGTTTTAAAGATGTCGGAGGCGGGAACACAGTCGTTACCCGCAGTCGAAGTCAGGTGAATCCGTTTCCGTTCACGGCGGAAACCAGAGAGGAGCTGGATGTCCATGAGCAAAAAGAGCATTGAGACGACATTTAAACTCGCGTGCGAACGGTATGCGGAGCTGGGTGTCGATGCGGAAGCGGCCCTCAAAAAATTGGGAAAGATCCCGGTCTCGCTGCACTGCTGGCAGGGCGACGACGTGCGCGGCTTTGAGTGCCCGGACGGCGATCTCACGGGCGGCATCCAGGCGACCGGCAATTATCCGGGGCGCGCCCGCTCGCCGCAGGAATTGCGCGGTGATATCGAGTTTGTGCTCTCGCTGGTCGGCGGTTCGCATCGCGTGAATGTGCACGCCTGTTATGCCGAGTTCGAGAAGGGCAAGAAGGCCGACCGCGACGCGCTGCAGCCTGAGCATTTCAAGGGCTGGATCGGTTGGGCCAAGAAGAACGGGCTGGGCATGGATTTCAACCCGACGCTCTTCTCGCACCCGATGTTCAACGGTTTCTCGCTCTCCAGCCGCGACAAGAAAATCCGCAACTTCTGGATCCGCCACACCATCGCCACCCGGCGCATCGCGGCGGCCATCGGCAAGGCGCTGGGCTCGCCCTGCGTCAACAACGTCTGGATCCCGGACGGCTACAAGGATATTCCGGCCGATCGCGAGACGCCGCGCAAGATTCTGAATGACGCGCTGGATGCCTGCTTCGCGGAAGCGCTGAATCCCAAGCACATGCTGGACGCCGTCGAATCCAAACTCTTCGGTATCGGCGCTGAAAGCTACACGGTCGGTTCGCACGAGTTTTACATGGGATATGCCGTCAAGAACCAGAAGCTGCTGACGCTGGATGCCGGCCACTTCCATCCGACGGAAACGATCTCGGACAAGCTCTCCTCGTGCCTGCTGTTCGTGCCGGAAATCCTGCTCCACGTCAGCCGCGGCGTGCGCTGGGACAGCGACCATGTGGTGATCGTGAACGATGACCTGATCGCTATCGCCCAAGAGCTGGTGCGCCTCGACCAGTTTAAGCGCGTGCATATCGGACTGGACTATTTCGATGCCAGTATCAACCGCATCGCGGCGTGGGTGATCGGCGTGCGCGCCATGCAGAAGGCGCTGCTTTATGCCATGCTCGAGCCGATCAAGCTGATGACCGACGCCGAGAAGTGCGACGATCTCACGTCGCGCCTGGCTTGGACGGAGACGGCGAAAGTGCTGCCGTTCGGCGCGATCTGGGACAAGTTCTGCGCGGACGAAGATGTGCCGCTGGACACCGCGTGGCTCAAAGAGGTCAAAACCTACGAGGCCAACGTCTTGGCGAAACGTTAAAAGCCGCAGCCCCGCGGGGAGCGCGTCACGCCTTCCCCGCGGGCATGATCATCTTTCCGGATCAGACACGTTATGATGAACCTGTTAGACACCATCACGCAGTTGTCCCACGAGTTCGGCAGCGGCGAGTATGTCAAGGCCGGAGGCGGCAACACCTCCTGCAAGACCGGCGACACGCTGTGGGTCAAGCCGTCCGGCACCACGCTGGCCACGCTCACGCCGCAGGGCTTCGTGGCGATGGACCGCGCGCGGCTGGCGGATCTCTATACCGCGCAGACGCCGGACGATGCGGCGGCGCGCGAGGAGCTGGTGAAAAATATGATGGCGGCGGCGGTCAAGCCTGAGACGCCGGGCCGCGCGTCGGTCGAGGCCCCGCTGCACGATTCGCTGGCCGCGCGCTTTGTGGTGCACACGCATCCGGCTGCGGTCAACGGGTTGACCTGCGCCGTGGGCGGCAGCGCGGCCGCCGTGCGCCTTTTTCCGGACGCGCTGTGGGTGCCCTACACCGATCCGGGGTACACGCTTTGCATGGCGGTGCGCGAGGCGATCCGCGCCTATCGCGCGCGGCAGGGCTGCGAGCCTGCGCTGATCTTTCTCGAGAACCACGGTGTCTTTGTCTCCGGCGATACGGCCGAGGCGGTGCGCGCGGCGTATGCGCGCGTGATGCAGGCACTGGCGAGCGCCTACGCGGCGGCGGGCATCGATGATGCCGTGCCGGAGGGACCGGCGCCGGAGGCCGCACAGGTGGCGGCGTGGCACGGCGTGCTGGCTGAGGCGCTGGGGGCGGAGGCCGGCGCGGTGGCGTCTGCCGGACGGTTCGAGGTCGGCGGCGGGCCGATCTCGCCGGATCATATTGTGTATGCGAAGTCGTACCCGTACGAAGGCGCGCTGACGGTCGATAACCTGCGCGCGTTCCAACGGGTGCGCGGCTATGCGCCGCGCGTGGTCGTGACGGATAGCGCGGTGCTGGGCGTCGGCGCGAGCGATAAGGTCGCGCGGCTGGCGCTGGAGTTGGCGCGTGACGGGGCCGGCGTGAAACGGCTGGCGCGCGCGTTCGGTGGCGTACGGTATTTGGATGACCGCGCGCGCGGGTTCATCGAGAATTGGGAGGTCGAATCGTACCGGTCGAAGCAGGTCTAGAACGGACCCGTCCAGTGTGTTTGAACCGGCAGGGTCACGGTGTGCGCGGTCTGGGGGGAACGCGCGCGCCGCGTGGTGAGTGTATGGGGGGAAGTGTGTGTATGCGGATGGCAGGAAACAACCTGCGTGAGCGTGCTGTGAGGCGATTGCTCGCGGCTGGCTGCGTCGTTGCGGCGCTGGCTGTCATGGTGGCCGGGTGCATGACGCCTGAGAAGGCTTATCGTGAGGGCAACGAGACCGGCGTGCGCCTGGCGACGGAATTCTGGCAGCAGCAGAGCGGCAGCACCCGGGAGTTTGACGTTCACCGCCCGGCGGATGCCCTGACGTTGCGCATCGCGCTTCTGGCGGTCGTGCGCGGCGAGCAGGGCGTGGTGTTCCCCAAGATTCCGCATGCAGCCCCGCTTGCGGTTTCGAACGGCGTGCTGACGCTCTCGCTGTCGGACGCCATGTGCGTGGCTGCACGTAACGACCGCGCCTACCAGAATATGAAGGCGGCCGTGTTTACCTCCGCGCTCGATCTCGATTACCAGCAATATCAGTTCGAGACCACCTTCCGCGGCATGATGCTGGGGCTGCTCTCC
>JAGOBZ010000053.1 GCA_017999015.1 Kiritimatiellia bacterium | reverse complement strand
CCGTACACAGGCACGGCAAACGCGAACCGGTCGTCCACCGCAGCCGCGATGCAGGTGAGATAGCCGCCCCACGAAATGCCGGTGACCCCGATCCGCGACGTGTCGACCTCCGGCAGCGAACGCAGCAGCGAATGGCCGCGCACGGCTGCCGCCACCGCGTGATACGTCCACTGGTCGGCGACCGGATCGTCAAACTTGTCAAAGCCGCCCCATCCCGGCGGACCGGCCCAGGCATGCCGCCGATGGCCTTTCTGTTCCTCTCCATAGGCATTTCCGCTGACCGCCCCGCAGGTGTCCATCGAAATCGCCGCATAGCCGCGGCTGTTCCAGAGCTTCACCCAACGCACAAAGGCCGAACCGCCGCCGCCGTGAATCAACACGATGCCCGGCACCTTGCGCGCGGGCGACGCCCCGGCCGGAAGCCCGTAATAAGCGAACACACGCGTGGGACGTCCCTGATACGGCTTGCCCTCGTAAAAGACGGTCCGCACGTCGTTGGTGGCAAACTCCGCAGCATCGAAAACACTCGGCGTCTGATAGAGCGTCGCACGATCCCAAGGACCGATTGTCTCACCACAAAACGCCTGTGCCGCCGCCAGCACCAAACACAGGCCATATGTAACAACCTGATTCATTCCCAAGGTGAGCAGGCGAGTCGGGAGCGCGGGCGTCCTCACCCGCAAGGCGAAAGTCCGAGCGCGAGCCAGATGCGCACCCGGTAGGGCGGTCTCGCCGAGACCGCCGCGGACGCCTCGTCGAGGCGTCCCTACCAGAAGCGGTTTAGCGTTACCGTCATGACCGCTCAACCTGTTGCCCGAAACGCTGTTGCGGGCGGGGACGCCCGCGCTCCTGACTTTGCCTCGCATCGAACACGCGCTCAACTCGCGTATCCCTGCCACTTGTCCACAACTTGAGAGTTGAGAGTTGAAAGCGACCCCCTCAATTATTCGCGGCTCCGCCGGGCGGCGGGCTAACCGATTTTCGTACATCCTCATTCCGACACCTCGCCTGCAGCCGGTGCGTCCATATCCGGTTGCCACGTCAACTTTTCACCGACATGCAGTCCGGCGACATCGACACAACCAACCTCACTCTCCAGCACACGCACCGTGCGCCATCCCCCCCCTACCATCAGCCTGCCGGGCGGCACATTCCGCATCACGCGCGTGACACGCCAGGCACGGTCCAAAAACACCAGGTCGATCGCAAACCGCATGCCGACAGTATGCACAGCCCCGCAGCGCTCGATCAGCAACGCCGCATCCGGTCCCAACGCGCGGCACCCCAGCAACCCGCGCAAACGCGCGAACCACTTCGCGGCGCGCACGGTCCTCCGCACCCAGACCCTGCCCCCGCGCATCATGCAGCCATGTTCCGCCGACATCTCAGGCATGCCCGTCCAGCTTGATTGAACTGCCGAACGCGGGCAGCAGCGCCGGCCAAGGCGGACGTCCCTCACGCACACGTTTCAAATCGGCCAGAACGAGTTTCCAATCATGGTGGCGGTTTTCAGGATCCTTGGCCACCATTTTTTCCAGCAACAAAGCGAAAGGCGTGCTCAGCCGCATGGAGGCAGACCGCGGATCAGGCGCCTGCGCACTGCCGACGTGGCCGTGCAGCATCTCATCATCACTTTTGCCGTGAAAGAGCATGCGCCCTGTGACCATGTGATACAGCGTGGCGCCCAGTTCATAAACATCAGACCGGCAATCCAGCTTGTCACCGCCGTAGACCTGCTCGGGCGACATGTAGGCGGGAGTGCCGAGGATTTCCTCGGACTCGTCTTGCTTTTCGCTGGTCACAAGTGTCACCGAACGGCTGAGCCCAAGATCCGTGACCTTCACCGTACCGTCCGCGTCCACCATGATATTGTCTGGCTTGATATCGCAATGCACCATCCGATAATGGGTCCAGGCGTAGTCCATCGCCACCGCGACGCTTTCCGCAACAATCAAGGCGTCCTCCTCATCGATTTGGCCTTTCCGGCGCAGCAGATCGCCCATGGTGTATCCGTCCACCAGTTCCATGACGAAGTAGTAGACACCATCGGAAAAATTCGCGTCGTAGACCTGCACAATGCCGGGATGCTTCAACTGCGCCGCAGCGCGCGCCTCTTCGCGGAAACGCCGGATATCATCGGGATCCGTAGCGAACGAAGAGGAGAGGATTTTGACCGCCACAAAGCGATCGAGCGAGACCTGACGCGCTTTCCAGACCGACGCCATGCCGCCACGCCCCAGAAGACCCAGCACCTCGAAATTCGGCAGCTTAAAAGCGGGGGTTTCACTCATCGGGACAACGACCCTTCCCCCCGGCACGATGGACACAGCATCAGGGTTTCTCCTTTGCATTCCGGACACGGCTCACCTTTCACATCACCCGTTCCCTTGCATTTTTTACACGGCAAAAGTCCGGTCGCCGTACACCGCGTGCAACGCGGCGCCAAGCCGCTGCCGGCGCACTTCGAACAGGCCACACTTCCGTTGCCCTTGCAGAGCGGGCACGGGATCTCTCCCAGTCCTTCGCAGCGCGGACACTTTTTGACCGCCTCTTCATTCAGCCGCTTCTCTTTTCGCGCACCGGTCCGGCGTGTTTCTTTGAGAACACCTTGGTCACACGCCTCAAAATCACACGGTGTCCATCCGCTTCCGCGGCAGGCCGTACACGTCTGGCGAGTCGTCTGCTGGCAGTCACGGCAAGGCAACGGCAGGCCGGTCATGAGCAGCGCGCGCTGCCGAATGGTGAGCAGTTTCTCCAGTGCGGGCGGCACCCAGACACGCCCGACCTTGACATCGCCGGTGACCATCTGCCGCCGCTCGAACTCGGTCCGCCCCTGCAGGATCTGCATCTTGGCTTTCGACACTTCCTTGAATCCGGGGACGGCGCCTGCGCCTTTACACGCGGTGCAGGGCACGCCGTCGACCGCCTTGAGCCCTTTGCTGCGATCAACCTTGCCGAGATCGAGCTGATAACGTCCGCTGCCTCCGCACCGGCGGCATGGAACCGCACCGCGCTGCAGAAGGGTCAGCAAGCGCGTGTTGCCATCCAGGATCGCCGCGCCTGCGGCGGCCGGGAACTTTCCAGCCGTCACGAGCCGCATCAGCGCCATCGCGTTCTGATAATAACACAGCGACAATTCCGGCTGCTTCGCCTCCAGATCGCGGGCCTGGCGCACATTCGCCTCCACGAGGATGGCTGCCATGCGTCCTGCCTCAGCCTCGACATTCACAGGCACGGTCGGCTCAACCGCCGGCGGCGGCGCGTCAATCTTCGGTTTGGGCAAAGCATCCTGGCAATGACGGCAAACCACGTCGCCGGGCTTTGCCTCGCGCCCGCATTTCCCGCACACGATCACACCCTGCGCCCAGAGCGCGAGTGCGCCCGTCACCAGCCACAACACGATCAAACACCGCCCTGCGCCTGCCATCACCGACCTCCTTTGCTCTCTCCCTCACCACACCCCTCAGCCGTGTATTCACGCAGCTTGCGGTGCAACGTGCGGCGGCTGATCCCTAACTCCTCCGCAGCCCTCGTACGGTTGCCCCCGTTTTTCTCCAGCACCGCCATGATCTTGCGGCGCTCGGTCTCGGCCAGCGAGCCCGACGTCAACATCGGCGCCCGGAGCGTCAATCCGGGATTGCCCTTGACGGCGTCGCGGATATTCAGCGGAACATCACGCGCGGTCAGCCGCTCGGAACGTGACAGCACGACCATTTTTTCTATGGTGTTGCGCAATTCGCGCACATTGCCCGGCCACGCATAGGCACCCAAGAGACTCAGGGCATCCGGCGTCATCCCCTCAATCTGCCTGCCGTTTTTCTCGCTGTACTCTTTCAGAAATCGACCGGCCAGCAACGGGATGTCCCCGGTGCGTTCCGCCAGCGGCGGCAGCGTGATATCCACGACATTCAGACGGAAATAGAGATCCTCGCGGAACTTGCCCCGGGCCACATCGTCGCGCAGGTTGCGGTTGGTTGCCGCGATCACGCGGATATCGACTTCGATCGTCTCCTCGCCGCCCACCCGCTCGAACGTGCGCTCCTCAAGCACACGCAAGAGCTTAACCTGGATCGCGGGATCGATCTCAGAAATCTCATCCAGAAAGAGCGTGCCGCCATCCGCCAGTTCAAAACGTCCCTTGCGTTGAACGGTAGCCCCGGTAAAAGCCCCCTTCTCATGGCCGAACAACTCGCTCTCCAGGAGCGTCGCGGAGAGCGCCGCGCAATGCACCGCCACGAACGGCCCCTTGGCACGTGTGCTGAGGCGGTGGATCGCCTGAGCAACCAATTCCTTGCCCGTCCCGCTCGGCCCCTGGATCAGAATCGAGGCTTGGGTCGGCGCGGTCTGGCGGATGATGTCGAACACCTGTTTCATCGCGTCCGACTCGCCCACGATATGTTCCATCCCGAACTTCTCGTTGAGCTGGCTCTCAAGGGTTTCGACCCGGTGCTCCAGATCGCGGGACTTGAGCGCGCGCGCCACCAGCATGTCCAGATGGTCGAGATTGACGGGTTTAGTCAAAAAATCATAGGCGCCTTGCTTCATGGCATCCACGGCCGTCTCAACCGACCCGTAAGCGGTCAACAGGATACAGACCGTGCGGGGATATTGGGCCATCACGCGCCGCAACAGCCCCAGTCCGTCCGTGCCCGGCATGCGCAAGTCGGAAAGCAGCAGATCCACCTGCCGTCCGCTATCCAGCAACGATAACGCCGCATCGGCGCCTTCTGCCGTCAGCACCGTGTAATGACGCTGCAGCGCGCGCTGCAGGCCGTCGCGCGTGTTCTTGTCATCGTCCACGACGAGAATGACCGGCTTGCCGTTTCGTTCCATAAGATCATCCAATCACTGCTTCAGGCGTGCCCTCGAACGACCTCCTCGGTCCGTTATTTTCTGCGGGAGCCGGGGTGGTGAGCAGACGGACCCGCCGTTCGGAACGCGGCAGGCGCACTTTAAAACAGGTGCCCGCGCCCGGCTTGCTCGACAGCTCGATCTCGCCGCCATGCTCGTCGATAATCCGCTGCACGATCATCAACCCCAGCCCGCTGCCGGTTTGCTTGGTCGTGTGGTAGGGTTCAAACACGCGCTGCAGCTCCTCCGGCGCGATCCCCTTCCCCGTGTCGATGAAGGCGATATCCACATACACGTCACCCGCGCCCATCTCGATCCTGAGCGCGCCGCCGTCCGGCATCGCCTCCAGCGCGTTTTTGATGAGATTGAAAAACACCTGCTTGATCTGCGACCGATCAAGCTGCACCGCCGGGATCGCCTCCGTGATGTCCACCGACACCGTGATGCGGCGATTTTCAAATTCGTTCTTCAGCAGCGCCAGCGTCTCCTGCAGCACGTCGGTGGGCTGCTCCGGACGCAGCACCGGCTGAGTCGGGCGCAGCGCGCGCAGAAACTGCCGGATGATCGTGTCCAGCCGTTCCACCTCGGTGCGGGCCACGCCCACCAGATCAGCCAGCGGCTCGCGCGTGCCTTCCGGCAGATCAAGCAACTCGCGCGCAAGAAGCTGCAGATGGATGTTGAGGGCGTTCAACGGGTTACCGATCTCGTGCGCCACGCCGGCCGCCAGCAATTTGATCGCATTGGAACGCTCGCTCTCTAACGTCGAGGCCTCCTGCCTGCGATCGCGTGTGACATCACGCAGAATCACCAGAACGCCCTTTTCAGCCAAGCCCTCCTCGTTCAGCGGCATCGCATACACACTGATGAAACGGTGCTCGGGATACGTGACTTCGATTTCGCGCGTCACCATCCGCGCCCAGCCGCTTTCGGAAGCCGGCACCTCCAACAGATGTTCCCAGTCCCAATCACGCAGGATACGCATGATCGAACGTCCCTTGGTCCGCGCGAATTCAAATCCGGCGAGCCGCTCAGCGGCATGGTTGGCGTAGAGCAATCGGCCTTCGTTATCGATGACCACCAAGCCCTCTTGGATCGTTTGGAAAATGGTCTCCAAGAACCCCCGTTCTTGCGCCAGACGCACCATCTGCGCCTGAAGGCTTTCAGGGTTCAACTTGTCGATCCGCGCGACCAATCTGTCAAAAAAACCGGAAGCCATGTGTGCCACTTCGTTTCAGAGCGTCAAATTGACTCACACTATAAATGAACGGCTCCTCATTCATCAAGCGCAAACGTTGAAAGTTGAGTGTTTTACCCCTTGTGCGGCACACCGTCTCACGCTACAATATGTGTATTTTAAATGAGCATATAGGAGATTTGCCATGGAAACGAAATTGATCGATTTCAGAAACCGGATGAGGGATATCCAGGCTGCGGTATCGCGCCGGGAGCGCGTTACCGTCACGTCTCACGGACGTCCTTGGGCGGTGGTCATCCCTTGGGAGGACTACAAGCCTGAAACGCCCAACGCGAGTGACTTTGCCGCAGCGGGGATGTGGGCTGATCGTGACGATCTAGCGAATCCAACCGAATACATCGCCCGGCTGCGCTCCAGGAGAACGTTCGCATGATCTTTGACTCTGATGTCATGATCTGGGCGTTTCGCGGCAACAAGAAAGCGCTCAAGGCGATAGATCATGCCGATTCGCGTGCGATCTCTTCCGTCACTTATATGGAATTGTTGCAAGGTGTTCGCAATAAAGATGAAATGCGTGAGATGAAGAAATTCCTCTCCAAGCTTTCGTTCTCAATTTTGCCGGTCACCACGAATATCTCCAATCGCGCAATTTCGATTATGGAAGAATGTGCGTTGAAGAGCGAACTCGGTGTTTGTGATTCGCTCATCTTCGCCACCGCCTGCGAAACAGGAGACACGCTGCTCAGCGGCAATAAAAAACACTTTAAGGAAGTCGCTTTTCTTACCGCAAGCGAATTCAAACCTGAGTGACGCTTCTAACGCTTCTGACGCCCGTTTTTGATTGAGCCTATAGGACCGGTCGTGTAGAGTTGCTGGGTATTGTTAATTGGGGCTTAAGGAGGGTCGAATGAGACAGATTCCGTGGATGTTGGCGGGCTTGATGATTGTCGCAGGTTGCGCACAAAAACCGTGGGGCCAGCGCGGTGCGCTCGCCGCCCCGCAGGCGCTGACGGTCGATTACCTGCAAGACCCCGTGGGCCTTGATCACCCGGCCCCGCGCCTGAGCTGGAAACTGACCGCCGCGCGCCGGTCGGCGCGTGACCTGCGCCAGACCGCCTACCGGATTCTGGTGGCCTCCTCGCCGGAAAGGCTGCGCGATGGCCAAGGCGACCTTTGGGATAGCGGTCGCGTGGTTTCCGGCCAATCGCTGAATGTGATTTACGCCGGTAAGCCTCTCGCAACGTCGCAGCGCTGTTACTGGAAGGTGCGCGCTTGGGACAACCAAAGCGATGCGCCCACCGCCTGGAGCGCGACAGGACGCTGGATCATGGGCGTGATGCGTTCAGCCGACTGGCAAGCCCGCTGGATCGGCGCGAATGCCGCCACGCGCCCGGACTGCGATCTGGCCGGCGCGCAGTGGATCTGGACCGGCGACGCCCCCTCACTGGCGCAGGCGGCCCCGGGTGTCCGCCACTTCCGCAAGGTATTCGACGCCCCGCGCGGTGCGCAAGACGCGCCGGTTCTGCTGGCGCTCACGGCGGATGATGAATACGAGGTGTTCATCAACGGCAAGAGCGCCGCCAAGACCTGGGGCCACCTCAATGAGTGGCGCTGGATGCGGTTTCAGGACGTTGCGGCTTTGATCAAGCCCGGACGCAACTTGATCGCCGCCACCGTCAAGAACAAGGAGCCGGGGCCCACCGCCTTGCTCGCCGTGCTGAAATTCGCCGACGGACAGGCCGTGCCGACCGACGCCACCTGGAGCGCGTCGGCTCAGGCGGCGACGGGATGGAAAGAGCAGACCGACGGTTTCACGCACGCCGCATGGAAGACCGCTGTGGTGGCAGGCCCTGTGGACTGTGCCCCTTGGGGCAAGATCGAACGGCGCAGGGAACTCGTCTCGCCGGCTTTTGAAAAACGCTTCTCAGTCTCGCGCCCGGTGCGCGAAGCCACGTTGCACATCACCGGTCTTGGTTTCTATGAAGCGAGTCTTAACGGGCGCCGCATCGGCCGCAAGGTGCTGGACCCCGCCCCCACCCGCTTCGACCGCCGCGTGCTGTACTCCACGTACGACATGACCGACCAGCTCACGCGCGGCGAAAACCGGCTGCATGTGCTGTTAGGACACGGCTGGTACGACGTGCGCAGCGTCGCTGTCTGGAATTTCGACAATGCCCCCTGGCGCGATTTCCCGCGCATGCTGGCACAGCTTGAGATCACGTACGACGACGGCACGCGTACAATGGTGGTGTCCGACGACACCTGGCGTCAGGTCGCGAGCCCCGTCGGCTTCGACTGCATCCGCGAAGGCGAGGTGCTCGGCAAGGCGCCGTCCGGTGCGCCTGACCTTGAAAAGCAGGTGTTGATGGCCGACGTGGTCCCCGCGCCCGCCGGACGCCTCGCCGCCTCAGCACTGCCGCCGAGCGTGGTGGCGCAACGCCTGAAGCCGGTCGCCGTGCGTGCGCTCACCCCCGGCACCTGGCTGGTCGATTTCGGCCAGAACACTGCAGGCTGGATCAAGCTCAAGATCGACGGGCAGCGCGCCGGCGACGTGATCACGGTCAAGTACGGCGAAAAACTCAACGATGACGGCAGCCTCAGCATGAAAGGCACCGACGAGCATTTCCGTTACCCCGCGTCGTTCGGAACGCTGCCGGGCGGCTGGTTCCAGACTGACCGCTTCGTCTGCGACGGCAGCCGCTCTCAGGTGTACGAACCCCGTTTCACCTACAACGGCTTCCAGTACGTGCAGATCAGCGGCCTGAAGCGCGCACCGGACGCTGCGAGCATCGAGGCCTGCGTGATTCACACCGATTTCAAAGATGCCGGAAGCTTCTCTTGCTCCAATGAACTGCTGAACAAGCTCCAACAAACCATCCTCTGGGCCTATCGCGGCAACTTTGTCAACGGGTATCCCACGGATTGCCCGCACCGCGAAAAGAACGGCTGGACCGGCGATGCGTCGCTGGCCTCGGAACTCGCGATGTACAATTTCCAGAACACGGCGGCCTATGAGAAATGGGTTCAGGACTTGATCGACGAGCAGCGCGCCGACGGCAATCTGCCGGGCATCGTACCGACCAGCGGCTGGGGTTATCAATGGGGCAATGGTCCGGCATGGGACAGCGCGCTCGTGATCATTCCGTGGATGCTGTACATCTACCAAGGCGACACACGCGCGCTCGAAACCGCCTATCCCGCCATGGCGAAATATGTCGACTACATGACTTCGCGCTCCAAAGACGGCATCGTCTCGCACGGTCTCGGCGACTGGATCCCGGTCAAGACCAAGACGCCCGTCGAGGTGACCTCCACCGGCTATTACTACCTAGACGCACAGATCGTGGCACGTGCCGCCGAGCAGCTCGGCAAGACCGCTGACGCCCAGAAATACGCCGCGCTCGCGCGCTCGATCCGTGACGCCTACACACGACATCTCTACAAAGGCAACGGCGTGTACTCGATCGGCAGTCAGACCGCGCAAAGCTGTGCGCTGCACCAAGGACTCGTCCCTGACGCCGAACGGTTCGCCGTGGAAACGCGTCTGGTTGAGGCCGTGCAGCAGACCGGCGCCTTCCCGGACTTCGGCATTCTGGGCTCGAAGTATGTATTCCGTGCACTGAGCGATGCCGGCCGCACCGATCTCGCCTTCGCCATGGCCACGAAAGATGAATACCCCTCCTACGGTAACTGGATCCGGCAAGGCGCCACCACCTTCTGGGAAAGCTGGAAAACCGAAAGCGGGTCCTATAACCACATCATGTTTGGCGACATCTCCGCTTGGTTTTACCAATATCTCGGCGGCATCCGCCTACCCGACAGCGTCTCCGCCATCGCCGCCACCGCCGATCCGCAAGCTGTGGCTTTCAAGCGTTTTGTCATTGCGCCGGAGCCGGTGGCGGGTTTGGACTGGGTGAAGGCTGAACACGACTCGCCCTACGGTCTCATCCGCAGCGAATGGCGGCGCGAGAACGGCGCGTTTGTGCTGGAAGTCGAGGTTCCCGTCAATACCGAAGCGACCGTTTACTTGCCGGTCAAACCGGATGCGAAGAATGTGACCGCCGACGTGGCGCCCGTCACGTCGGACCGTGACCGCATGGCCTTCCGTGTCGGCTCCGGCCGTTATCGCTTCTGCACGCGCTGAGCGGCAGTCAACCGCGTCAGAAGGTCATGTCCGGATAGAAGAAGCACTCGATTTTCGATTTGGACTTGAGGTCGCGGAAATAGGCGTCAACGCCGGCTTTGTACTTCATCCGCACGATGCTGTCGGTCATGCGTTTGTGGTCGATCGGCACGCTCTTGAGCAAGATATGCGACACGCGCACTGTCTCCGGAACCGCCGGCGATGTCGCGGTCGCCTCTGTCGCCGGCGTGCGCGCCGTGACTTTCAGAATATGATACCCAAAGCGCGTCTCGACCACCGGGCCGATCGCGCCGATCTCCTGCGTGAACGCCGCTTGCTCCAACCCTTTGAGCATGTTGCCGCGCTTGAACTCGCCGAGATCGCCGCCTTTCTTCGCGCTGGGGCACTGGGAAACCGTGCGAGCCGTATCCCCGAAATCCGCACCGTCCAGAAGCTGTTTACGGATTCCATCGAGTTTGACGCGCGTCGCCTGGTTGGTGGCCTCCAGCAAGGCCACGGATTCAGCGATCTCTTTATCAGTAACCCGCAGCCTGTCACGCACTTTCTGCTTCAATAGTTTGTCGATGACCAAGCCATCCTCAAACTCGCGGCGCATCATCGCCTCGCCCATCGGGCCTTTCAAGAAAAAATCATTGGTCGTCCAATTACGCGACTTGAGCGATGTCGCGAGCGAACGCAGGCCTTCCTGACGATCCAGTTCGGCCAACTGGATCTTCTCCTTGGCCGCCTCCTCCATCATCACCGTTTTAAAGACAAACGCTTTGACGGAGCGTCGCCGGAAATGCTCCTTGGCCTCTGCCATGCGATTGGTCGGGATCACCAGGTGGTTCACCTCCACATCGTCCTTGAGATACCCCATCGCGCGCTTTTCCATGTCGGCCCACGAGAGCGGCGTGCCGTTCACCATAGCGACCACATAGTCCGGAGGCATCTCAACCGGCGGAGCCACCGGTTTGAGTGCGCTGCGAGGCGTCTCTTCGCGCCCGCAGCCGCAAAGCGCAACCACACCCAGTACACTCAAAAAAAAGACCGCATTGCACATCTGACGCATCGGAAAATCTCCTCAAGCACAGGGCCACCACATGACCAACATGGTGTTACATTACACAATCCTCCCCCGCTTTTCGAGCCCGAAACGGCTGTTTTTCGTTTGCGATCTTTTATCTGAAGATGCGGCAGGAAACGGGATCGACCATCTGGCCTTCGAACGTGTAGGGCGTCTTCGCATAGTTCACGACGATGCGTGATCCGTCCGCGTAGCGCGTAAGGCGCACGTCGTCCGTCAGGCGCCTGTGCTCTTCCATGAACACGGTAGAGAGATACGCGAGAATGCTCCGCTTCGACCCCGGCTGCGGCCGCAGCGGAATGTGCGCGTCCACGTCCTCCCACTTCGATTCCTCGCCCTGCTGGGCACGGTTCACGGCGGGCGCGACCGTCGCGAGATCGGGATCATCCACCCACCCCGTCCACACAGCAATCGACAACAAACAAAACCACATCCTTTTCATGATCAATTCCCTTTACCCAACGTTGTCTCCTTTATCTTTTGTCCCCTCTGATTCAGTTGTCTTTCGCCAGCAGACGGAAGTCCTTCACGGGCACGGTCACGCCGCTGATCGCGAAGGGCTTGTCGCTGCGGTTCACCATGATCGCCTCGCCGTTCGCATACTCCACGCGCACGATGCCGGGCGCGATCTCGTGGTGGCGCACCATCTCCTCGGTCATCAGATGGCGCAGGCCCTTGAACTGCTGCCACGCCTTCACGATACCCTCGAAATTGTTCTTGCCGATGCCGTAGAAGATCGGACGTCCGCCATATTCCACGAGGATGAGGTTGTGATCCTGATCAAGCACCTCTTGCGTGATCTTGTCTGGATTGGACAGGACGACATCGTGGAACGCGAGTTCGAAGAACGGCACGAA
>JAGOBZ010000517.1:1451-2683 GCA_017999015.1 Kiritimatiellia bacterium | reverse complement strand
TACAGCCCGCCGCAGCTTCAGGCGGAGCTGGATTATGTGGACAGCCATTCGTACTGGTGCCATCCGAGCGTGAACGCCAAATGGGCGATCCGCAACGAATCCATGGTGAATTCGCTCTCCTGCATCATCGGCCTGGCGGCGCAGCGCGTGCAGGGCAAACCCTACACCGTTAGCGAGTACAACCACCCGTTCCCGAACCAGTACGGTGCCGAGGGCCAGCCGATGCTGCGCGCGTACGGCGCGCTCCAGGGGTGGGACGGCGTCTTTGAGTACACCTACAACCACAGTCCGGATTTCAATCCGCGGCGCAACACCTATTTCTTCAGCATGATCGCCCGCACGGACGTGCTTGCGCACTTCCCGGCCTGCGCGGCGATGTACCTGCGCGGTGACGTGCGCGAGGCGCAGGGCAGCGTGGTCGGCTCGATCGACGATGCGGCGTTCTTTGACCGACTGGTGAAGACTCGGGCCGTCTCCGCCAGCATCGGCACATGCGGCATCGACAACCGCTATGCGCTGGTCCACAAAGTGGCGATGGACTTCCCGGCTGAACCCGCCGGCGAGGCCGTCCGTGCCCCCAAACCCGCCGTGCCCGCATGGGGTGCGGTCATCTCGAGCGATACGGGAGAATTGACGTGGAACCGCGAACGCCCCGGCAAAGCCTATTGGACGGTCGACACGCCCGACACGAAGCTGTTCAGCGGCTTCCCGGAGGGACGCGAGGTCGCGCTGAACGGCGTCCGGCTGGCGGTCGGGCCGACGCGCCTGGGCTGGGCCACGGTGTCGCTGACCTCGCGCCACGCAACCGGCTTCGGCGCGGGCGGCGCGCCGGCCACGATCCTGCTGACCGCCACCGGCGTGGCGGAGAACGAGGGCACGCAGCTTGAGGCGTTGCCCGGAAACTCGGCGGCGCTGCGCGACCGCACGAACTGGGGTGAAGGAACGGTGTGGGTCGAGGGCGTGCCTGCCGTCGTGACGCTGCCCTCGTCCGCAGCGAAGACGCGCTGCTATGCGCTCGACGAGCGCGGGGCGCGCAAGGCCGATGTCCCGGTCGAAAGCGTGGCGGGCGGTTGCCGCGTCGCGATCGGGCCGCAGTACAAGACGGTGTGGTACGAGATCGAGGTTAAGCAGTAGGGGGTTGCGAGGAATGGGGCCGGCTAAAGCCGGTACACCAGCCCTGGCCCGCGAGGGTTGGTGTACCGGCTTCAGCCGGCAGGTTTGATGCGAGTCTT
>JAGOBZ010000517.1:0-1351 GCA_017999015.1 Kiritimatiellia bacterium | reverse complement strand
CTTCATCAGCGGCAGGCGCGCCCGTCGCCGGCGTGGCTGACAGGCGGCGTGATCTATCAGATCCAGCCGCGCGCGTTCACACCGGAAGGCACGCTTAAGGCCGCGCAGGCGCGGCTGCCGCGCCTGGCGGAGCTGGGCGTGACGGTGCTTTATCTGTGCCCGATCTTTGTGGCGGACGACGACATGGACCAGGCCTTCTGGAGCCCGCGCCAGAAAAAATCGGGGATGAACAACCCGCGCAATCCGTATCGCATGAAGGACTTCTACCATGTCGATCCCGAGTACGGCACGGATCAGGACCTTAAGGATTTCGTAGCGGCCGCGCACGCGCTCAAGCTTCGCGTGATGCTCGACATGGTCTACCTGCACTGCGGGCCCAAGGCGGTCTTCATCGCGTCGAATCCCGACTTTGTGAAACGGGCCGACGACGGGAAGGTCAAAAACGCTGGCTGGAGTTTTCCGGGGCTTAATTTCGCGAGTGCCGGACTGCGCGAATACCTCTGGAAGAACATGGAGTGGTGGATCCGCGACTTCGACGTGGACGGCTTCCGCTGCGACGTGGCGGACCAGATCCCCCTCGATTTCTGGGAAGAGGGGCGCGCGCGCATCGAGCGCATCAAGCCGGATGTCGGCATGCTGGCGGAAGGCACGCGCAAGGCGGATCAGCTCAAGGCGTTCGACCTGGACTATGGCTGGGGCGGCGCGTTCGCGCAGTTGCAGGACGGCGCGGCGATCCGCAAGCTGTGGACCGCGATGCGCGACCAGCGTCCGCGCGGCGGCGCGAAGTTCGCGCGCTTCATCGACAATCACGACATCGCCAACGATGATTACAACAACCGGCTGGAGAAGCGCTGGGGGACGGCGCGTGTCGAAGCCGCGCTGGTCTGGCTGTTCACGATGGACGGCGTGCCGTTCCTGTACAACGGGCAGGAGGTGGCCGACACCGCCCGGCACAGCATCTTCGGTCGCGCGCCGATCGACTGGGCCGCTGGCGAGACCGAGGCCGGCCGCGCGCGCTTCGCGTTCGTGAAATCGCTTTGCGCGTTGCGCGGGGCCGAACGCGCCTTGGTGCAGGGCGACCTGACCTGGCTCGACCACGACCAGCCGCAGGCGGTGAGCGCGTTCGTGCGCACGCTGGACGGCGCGCGCGTCGTCTCGGTCATCAACCTGACGGACAAACCGGTGAAGGTGAACGTGAAAGGGGCCGAGGGCGTTTGGAAATCCCTGTTGTCTAAGGACGCGGCCAACGATGGCGCGTGCGGTTTTGAATTGGCCAAGCACGGCTATTTTGTCGGAAAACAATGAGCCGTGTCGGCAGACAGAACCGGTTGACGCGGTTTTTGATCATGGC
>JAGOBZ010000516.1 GCA_017999015.1 Kiritimatiellia bacterium | reverse complement strand
TCCACAGTCTGCTCGTAACCCGCGCCGTCATCGGCCGTCAGCCCGATCCAATCCGCCACGCGCCCCTGTGCTGCGAGAAACGCATGAGTCACCGTGTCGCTCGGGAAAACCGAAGTGGTGACCCCCAACTCCGCGCCCATGTTCGTGATCGTCGCGCGCGCCGGCACGCCCAAGGTCGACACGCCCGGCCCGCCGTATTCAAGTACGCGCCCGACATTGCCCTTTGTCCCGAAACGCGCCAGCACGGTCAGAATCACATCCTTCGCCGATACACCCGGTCGCAATGCGCCGGTCAAAAACACCCGCGTGACCTTCGGGCAGGTCAGATAAAAGGGGCCGCCGCCCATCGCAACGGCCACGTCGATTCCGCCCGCGCCGATCGCGATCATGCCGATGCCGCCGCCGGTCGGCGTGTGCGAATCGCTGCCCAGCAAGGTGGCGCCCGGCTTCCCGAAACGTTCCAGATGGAGCTGGTGACAGATGCCGTTGCCCGGCCGCGAAAAAACGATGCCGTAACGCTGGGCCACACTTTTGAGATAGGCGTGGTCATCCGCGTTTTCAAAGCCGACCTGAATCGTGTTGTGATCCACATAGCTCACGGCCAGATCGGCCTTGACACGATCAAGGCCCATGCTCTCGAATTGCAGATAGGCCATCGTGCCGGTCGCGTCCTGCGTGAGGGTTTGATCGATACGGATCGCGAGTTCCTCGCCCGGCACCAGACTGCCGGCCACCCGATGCGCCGAAAGAATTTTTTCAACGATATTTTCCGCCATACGTTGCTCCTGATTGAAGCTCGTATGGTGCATGAAATGGCGGTGCGCAACAAGCCCAAACTTATGGCAAAACTTATGGCATGTCGGGATTCACCCACCAAGATCGTTTGACAGGTCAGTGCCAGTGCGCTAGTCTTCCGTCAACTTAAGTGTAAAGGATTCATTGAATGGACATCATTCTCTGCCCAAACGCCGAAGAGGCCAGCCTGCGGGCCGCAGCCCTGATCACCAACGCCGTGCGCGCCCGCCCTGCGACCGTGCTCGGCCTCGCCACCGGCAGTACGCCTCTTCGCCTTTACCAGGCGCTGATACAGGCCTGCCGCGACGGACTCGACTTCAGCCGTGTGCGTACCTTCAACCTCGACGAGTATTACGGCGTAGCCCCCGATCATCCGCAGTCCTACCGACGTTTCATGAACGAGCACCTCTTCTCCCATCTGAATCTGAAACCGGCGAATACGCACGTGCCCGACGGCCTGGCGCGTGATGTCGCGGCGCACTGCGCGGCGTATGAGGCGGAAATGCGGGCTGCCGGCGGCGTCGACATCCAGGTGCTCGGCATCGGCAGCGACGGCCACATCGGTTTCAACGAGCCCGGCTCCTCGCTGGCATCGCGTACCCGACTCGTGGCACTCACCCCGCAAACCGTCAGCGACAACGCGCGATTTTTCGCCACGGTCGACGAGGTGCCGCGCCACGCCATTTCGATGGGCATCGGCACGATCCTGGAAGCCAAGCGCTGCATCATGCTCGGCTTCGGCGCGAACAAGGCCAAGGCCGTGCGCGCCGCGCTCGAAGGGGGTGTCTCGCAGTTCACGCCGGCATCGGCGTTGCAGATGCACCCCGACACCACCGTCTTTCTGGACGAAGCCGCAGCGGCCGATCTCCAGTTGAAAGAGTATTATCGCTGGAGTGCCGTGTGCCCGTGAGGCTAATGTGGCCGTCGTATGAATTCAACCCCGACGCTTGCTCCCTGGTTCCGTCTGCTGCGGCTGCCGAACCTGCTGACCGTGCCGGGCGACCCCGTCGCCGGCACCCTGCTGGCGGCTGCCGCCGTGTCGCGCGTGCCCGACGGCCTGGCGATGGCCGCTGCAGCGGGCGCCTCGCTCTGCCTGTACGCTTTCGGCCTGATCCTGAACGACTTGATGGACATCGAGACCGACCGCGCCGAACGGCCTGACCGGCCGCTGCCGTCGGGCGAGATCTCCGTGCCGCAAGCGCGCATGGCCGCCATCGCTATGGCGCTCTCCGGTCTCAATCTGGCGCTGACTGCCGGGCGTCTGGCGCTGTATGCCGCAGCCGTACTGGCCGCCCTGATCATCCTCTACAACGGCGGCGCGAAACGCATCCCCGTGGCGGGCGTGCTGACGATGGGCCTCTGCCGCGGCACAAGCCTAGTGCTCGGCGCGCTGGCGCTCGGGATGCCGGCCTCAGCCTGCCAGTGGCTGCCTGTCCTGCTGGCCGCCGCAGGCCTGACACTCTATGTGGCCGCCTTTTCAGCGCTGGCCGCGCGTGAGATGGAGGCCGAGAAGCCTCAAGGCGCGCTACGCTGGCTGCCGTTCGCCGCGCTGCTCGCCGCGCTGCCCGCAGTGCTCGTGGCGGCCGCAGCGCAACGCCGCCCCGAGCCGCTGATCCCGGTGGTTTACGTGTTTTTGATGGTCATGACCCTGATGCGCGCATGGCTGCTGGGCGGCGTCATGTACCGGCTGCAACCGGTGCCGGCGACCATCGGCGGTCACATCCGGAACCTGCTGATGGCGCAGGCGTGTTTCTGCCTGGCGGCCGGTTCGCGCGGGCTGCTGCCGGCGCTCTTTTTCGTCCTGCTTTCGTTCATCTTTCCGCGTCTCGCCGCGCGTTTTTACAGCAGTTGACCCATGCCGTCACGGCTGCTGCTCCCGCAGCCTGAAGA
>JAGOBZ010000515.1 GCA_017999015.1 Kiritimatiellia bacterium | reverse complement strand
CTGCCGTCGTCGCGAAGGGCACGTGGTGTCATCGGCGTAAACATAGTGTTCGTCACCGTGTTGTCATCCGCGAAGTCGCGGTTGTCGAGACTGCTGCCGAACGGGTACCCCGCGTCGCAGCCGCAGTAGGAACGCCGTCCGTTGCGCGAACCCAACCAGATGCCGTAAGAGCGTCGGGCGAGCCCCCGCGTCATGAAACGGTTGTCCGCCAGGATGTTGCCGTTTGGCGTCTGGTGGCGCACCGTGCCGCCCTCGCCGCAATTACGGTAAAGGTAGATGCCGCCCAGCGGGATACTCGTTAACACATTGCCAACGATGCGGTTACTGGCCGAACCGTCCACGGCAACCGCCTCGCGCGCCACCCGTGCGGCAAAGGTGTTGCAGCGTAAGATGTTGCGTCCGCTTTCCGCATCGAAATAGAAGGCGACCGAGCGGCTGCGACCGGTGATGACGCACGCCTCGACGGTGACATGCGTGACACCCGGCGCGAGATAGATCGGGATACGTCCCGCGGCCTCGATCCAGACATTGCTGATCGTGATGCGGGTCGGCGCCGCCGCCTGCGCGCGCGCGGTGTGGCCCTCCGTGCGCGACGAGGCGCGCACGGAGGCGCCTTGGCCGTTGCGTCCCATGCCGGTGATGCGGATCGCGCCGCGAAGCTTGGCGTTGCGGATCGTGATATCGGTAGGACGTTCCCAGACGCTCCCGTTCCAGCGCGAACAGATCAAAATCTCGGTAAGTTTGCCTTCATTCAGCCAATCGCCTCCGGCGTCCAGAACGGTACCGCTGGCAGCGGCACCGCACAGGCGTACGCATTCGTAGCGGCGCGGCGGAACGAGCCGGGCCGTCAGCGAGCGGCCGCCCAGGTGGCGAACGACGCCTTCAACGACAGCCAGTACGACGACACACACCACAAACAGCAAGCCTGCACGGACGGCCAGACTCCGGTTACGTTGCGCGCACGACGTAAGTGTCTGCGCGGTCATGAGATGTCTGTTCCTTGCATGATGTCGTGACGAGCATACCGTCTTGCCGCATGCTCGACAACTCTCCGGGGGTTATTGGGGTCAACCAGATAGCTGACCGCTGCCCCGGTGCCCAGGCCATGTTCCGCCGCGGTCGCCCTTTCCGTCAGCCAGCATCGCCTCATCGGATATGGGGCGGTCCGAGACGTCCCGCCATACTGCGCACGCCACACCGCACACCACATTTTTAAGCGAATCGCCTCCTGATAAACGTCCAACTTCTTGTGAACGAAGTGCGCTTTCATGGATGCAGTCTACTCTGGCGAAAGCCTTCAACTCAAGCGCAAGATGAGGGCAGAGCAAGATGGGGATTACGATTAGGAGACGTCGGCACCAACAGAACTGCCCTGCGCCCCTGCCCAGGAAAGGCCCAGGAATCAGGCCCAGGAATCAGGTTGCACAACTTTCGGAATACTGTATGATTTTGTCCCTTGGCTGGGGGTGTCCGCCCTTTGGGGCGCGAGGGGCATCGAAAACGGGTAGCGGAACCGAAGCGCCACCGATCTGCCCCATGTGGAATGGTAGTGACCTTCGGACAGGAATCGTCATAAGGAGTCGCCTTGCGTATGCGCACTGATCTTTCACGTCGTGGTTTCATGTCCGCCGCAACAGCGGCACTCGGAATGATACCCGCCGCCTGCGCACGCGCGGCGGCACCTGCGCCGGCGGCGGGCGGTTCCTTCCGCTACGCGCTTAACACCGCCACCCTCCGCGGCTACAAGCTGCCTCTCGCGGACCAGATCGTCCTGACGGCCCAGGCCGGCTACAGCGGCATCGAGCCGTGGGTCGAGGATATCGGCAAGGCCGCGGCAGGAGGAACCCCGCTCAGCTCGCTGAAGCGGCAGTGTGCCGACGCCGGGCTTTCGGTGATCAGCGCGATCGGCTTCGCGGCATGGGCCGTGGACGACGACGCCGCGCGCGCCAAGGGCATGGAGCAGATGAAACGTGACATGGACCTCGTCGCGCAGATCGGCGGCACC
The DNA here is from genome assembly GCA_017999015.1 of Kiritimatiellia bacterium. Classification (GTDB taxonomy): domain Bacteria; phylum Verrucomicrobiota; class Kiritimatiellia; order RFP12; family UBA1067; genus DUPH01. The sequence continues at coordinate 683 of JAGOBZ010000515.1, read as the reverse complement.
CGCATCGCGGCGTCGCCCGCCGGCGTCTACAAGGCCGACGTCAAGCTCGACCTCGACCGCGCCGCCGAGCGCTATCGCGACGTGCTGGAACTGGGTCGTGACATGGGCGTGATTCCGCAGCTTGAGTTTTGGGGCGCCGCCGCGAATCTCTCGCGCGTCGACCAGTGTCTCTATGTCGCCGCGCGCGCCGCGCACCCCGATGCCTGCGTGCTGGCGGACGCCTACCACATGTACCGCGGCGGCAGCGAGGCGGCCTCGCTGCGGCTGCTCAGCCGCAGCGCGACGCACTGTTTCCACATGAACGACTACCCGGCCGAGCCAGCGCGCGAGGCCCTCAAGGACAGTGATCGCGTCTGGCCGGGCGACGGCATCGCGCCCCTCACGGAGATCCTCAGGACGCTCGCGGAAAACCGCGCGGACGTCTGGCTTTCGGTCGAGCTTTTCAACGCCGCGTACTGGCAGCGGCCGGCCCCCGAAACCGCACGCACCGGCCTTGGCAAGATGAAAGAGGCGGTCGCCAAAATGCACACGGCCGGCGTCATCGGCTAACGACAGACAATGCGAGTCGGGCGTGTGTTTGAGGCGAAGCACAATCTGGAGCGCGACACGAACACGCACCCGGCAGGGCGGTCTCGCCGAGACCGCCGCGGACGCCTCGGCGAGGCGTCCCTACCAGAAGCGAC
>JAGOBZ010000514.1 GCA_017999015.1 Kiritimatiellia bacterium | reverse complement strand
GTGAGGCGCTGGCGCTCTTGGCTGATCCCGCCCGCGCCGCCGCGCTTGCAGCCGCAGGACGTGCGCGCGTGCTGGGCCGGTTCACCGTGGACACGGTGTGCGCACAGCTTGCGAAAGAGTACCGCGCGCTGATCGCCGCAACGGCGGCGGGGCACGACGACGACGAGTGACCGGCCGCGTGCGGCACGATTCCACGCTGTTGATCCGAATCCAGTCACCACGCACAAAACGACGTGCCTTCTGTCGCGGAGCCGCTCACTTCAGCAAGAAAGCGCGCGGGCCCAACAGGGTCCTCTCGCCGTCCACAGCCGCCTCGACCGCCTCGCCGGACACATTCACCGCCAGCGTGAGTTTCTTGCCCCCAGGCAGCAGGCGCGAGAAGGCATAGGCCTTGTCTGCCGGAATGACCTCGTGCCACACGAGCGGCGCGTCGAAGAGCGCGGGGTTGTCGTGACGGAGACGGCAGAGACGCTTCACGAGCGCCCGACGCTCAACCGCCTTGGCGTCGCCGGCGCGCGACCAGTCCACATGCCACCCGCCGTGATCGCGGTTGGAATAGATGGACTGCGGGGACGCGTCGGCGATCTCTTGCCCGTTGTACAGCATCGGGATGCCGTCCAGAAGGAAGAGGGTGGCGAGCATGGATGCGTTCGCCTGCGCGCCGTATAGCTCCTCCTTGCGCTTCTGGCCCGGGGTGACGTTTGCGAAGTCGTGGTTTTCGAAGCAGCGCATCCAATGGAACTCGCGGGGGAAATCCTCGCGCGCTTTCTGCCAGGCCGTGCGCAGAAGCGAGGCCGGGGCTTTGCCGGCGAGCAGGTCCACCAACGCCCATTGCGTGTAAAAGCCGTACGAGAGGTCGAACGCTTCGATCTGGTCATCGCCCTTGAGTCCCTCGCACATCATGAACACATCCGGGTTGAGCGCGCGGCAGCGGCGGTAACCCTCTTCCCAGAAGTCGACGGGCAGCATGTCCGCGACATCGCAGCGGAAGCCGTCCACGCCGTAATCCTTGATAAATCCTGTCATATTCGCATAGAGGTACTCGCGCACGGCAGCCTTGGAGACATCCATCTCAGGGAAAGCCCACTCGCCGAGCCGGGGCGTGCCGTCGGGGTTTCGCACGACGAAGTCCGGGTGATCTTTCAAGAACACGGCCTTCGGCCCGCAGTGGAAATACACGAGGTCGAACATCACCTTCATGCCGAGCCGGTGCGCCTCGTCGACAAACGCCTTCAGATCGGCCGCCGTGCCGTACTCGGGGTCGACGGCGAAAAAGTCCTTCTGCCGGTAGGGATTCTTCGGGTTTCCCAGCCGGCATTGCTTTTGGCGCGCGCTCCAGAACTTCGGGTCGGGGTCGTCGTCCGCAAGCTGGTGCGGGGTGAGGTAGATGATGTCCACGCCGAGATCCCGGAGTTCCGGCAGCTTCGCGCGGGCTGCGGCAAACGTGCCCTCGGGCGTGAACATGCGGGTGAAGATCTGGTACATCACGCTCCCCCGCAGGAACGCCGGAACCGGACGTGCCGAGCAGGAAGCGGCGCTGTGTGCACTGCCGTACGTAGGCACGAAACGCGCCTCGGGGCGCTGCGCCCCGCGCGGCTGGCGAACGAGTTCTGGCACCCCCTTTGCCCCCAGCATCCAGCTCTGCCGCGGCAGGCGCAGGCGGCCGGTGACGGCGTCGAGCGTCGCGCCAGGCCCGGCCAAGAAGGCGTGGAAGCCGGCGGGAACCGTGACGACGAGGTCTTTTTCGGAAATGTTCACTGCGGTGAGCCACTCCGTGCCGTCCGCGAGCGGACGGCGGAAAGCGTACACCTCGTGCGGGTGCGGCGTCGCGAGGAACGCCGTCGGGGCGTCGAAGAAGGAGGGGCGGTCATGGCGCAGACGGCTGAGCGCACGGACGAGCGCGAGGCGGTGCCCACCCTCCGGCGTGAAGGCCCGGGACCAGTCGATGCCCCACTTGCCGTGCAAGCGGTTCGACCAGATGCTGTGCGGCGCGGTGTCGGCGATTTCCTGCCCGTTGTACACCATCGGCACGCCGTCTAGCGTGAAAAGCGTCACGAGCAGCGCGTCGTTGAGGGCGAGGCCGTACGTCTCCTCCCAACGTTTCTGGCCGGGCGCGCAGTTCGCATAGTCGTGGTTCTGGAAACAGCGCATCCAGTGGTATCCCTTCGGGAAACGGCCCTCGCGCTGGACACAGTTGACGGACAGGTTGGTGGCTGACCCCTTGCCCGCGAGAAAGTCGCGGATCGCGGTCTGCATCGGGAAAGCGTAACAGAGGTCGAAGGCCACCTGCTGTTCGCGCGGATCGTTCCCCTCGCACAGCATCACCACGTCGTCCTTCACTGCCTTGTTGCGGCGGTAGGCCTCCTCGCGGTACCAGAGCGGCAGCATGCCGCCCACATCGCAGCGGAAGCCGTCGCACTGGAATTCGCGCAGATACCAGGCCATGTTTTCAAAGAAATATTCACGCACGGCCGGGTTCTTCACGTCGAGCCGCGGGAAGGCCCATTCCCCGAGCTGGAAAGAGCCGTCCGGATTGCGGAGCGCCCACTCCGGATGATCCTCGAGAAAGACGGCGTTCGGCCCGCAGTGGTAGTAGACGACGTCGAAGAGCACCTTCATGCCCAGCCCGTGGGCGGCGGCGACGAAGTCTTTCAGATCCTGTTCCGTGCCGTATTCGGGATCGATGCCG